>NZ_LZIX01000318.1:0-543 GCF_001666955.1 Mycobacterium sp. E735
GAAGTGCACGATCTCGTGCGTCAGCGTCATGCCCCGCGCCCTGGCCTCCTTGAAGGAGGGGCGAACGATGGTGTGCAGCAACATGATTCCGTCGGACGGCAGCACCTGGTAGGCCATCTTGAAGAAGCGGCCGTAGCGCTGGCGGCCGAAGTGCTCGAAGGCGCCGATCGAAACGATGCGGTCGACGGGTTCGTGAAACTTCTCCCAGCCCTGCAACCGGACTTCGACGGAGCGGTCGGTGGGGATGGCGGCCATTTTGGCCTTACTGTAGGCAAACTGGTTGCGACTCAGCGTGATCCCGATCACGTTGACGTCATATTTCTCGATCGCCCGGTGCAGCGCTCCTCCCCAGCCGCAACCGATGTCGAGTAGCGTCATCCCCGGCTCGAGATTCAATTTGCCCAGCGCCAGATCGAACTTCGCATTCTGCGCCTCTTCGAGCGTCATGCCCTCGCGTTCGAAATAAGCGCACGTATAGCCCATTGTCGGATCTAGGAACAGGGCAAAAAACTCGTCCGAAACGTCGTAGATGGATTGCGATTC
>NZ_LZIX01000319.1:0-739 GCF_001666955.1 Mycobacterium sp. E735
GCCGGGCACCCGCCGCCCATCCTGGTCCACGCGGACGGCACCACCCAGATGCTCGACGACGGTCACACGATCGCGTTGGGAGTGCGGCCCAACTGGTCCCGCCCCGAGGCCCGGGTGACCGTGCCGGCGCGTGCCACCCTGCTGCTCTATACCGACGGCTTGGTCGAACGTCGCCGTACGGCGTTGGGGCAGGGCATCTCCCGGGCGGCCGAGTTCGTGCAGGACGGCCGCGGGTCGACGCTCGACGAATTGGCGAACCACATCATGTCCGGTCTGGCCCCCGGCGGCGGCTATCAGGACGACGTAGTCGTTCTGCTTTATCGTCATCCCGCTCCGCTGGAGCTGACGTTCCCGGCTGACGTCAGTCACTTGGCGCCCGCACGAACCGCGTTGCGCACCTGGCTGACCCGCACCCGACTGGACCCGGAACAGGCGATGAACGTGCTGGTCGCCGCCGGGGAGGCCGTCGCCAACGCCATCGAGCACGGTCACCGGGACCAGCCGGAAGGCACCATCAGCCTGGGCGCGACCGCACTGGTCGACCGGGTGCAGTTGACCATCACCGACACCGGCTCGTGGAAACCGCCGCAACCGGCTAGTTATCCCCACCGGGGACGGGGTATTGCCCTCATGCGGGGGCTCATGAATGACGTCACCATCAATCCTGATGCCGCCGGAACCACGGTTCACCTATCCGCGAGGATCACATGATGCCCACGTCGCTCTCCCTCGACACCGC
>NZ_LZIX01000320.1:0-17272 GCF_001666955.1 Mycobacterium sp. E735
GGCGCTGCTGGACCGGATCGACATCCCGTCCAGCCACGTGCACGCGATGCCGGCCAGCGACGGCGAATTCGGCACCGATCTCGCCGCCGCGGCGCTGGCCTACGAACAGCTGTTGGCGGCCAACGCCGAACCCGGCCAACCGGTGCCGAACTTCGACGTGCACCTGCTGGGCATGGGCCCCGAGGGTCACATCAACTCGCTGTTCCCGGACACCCCCGCCGTGCTGGAAACCAGCCGCATGGTGGTACCGGTCGAGGACTCCCCCAAGCCGCCTCCCCAGCGAATCACCCTGACATTGCCCGCGGTTCAACGTTCGCGTGAGGTCTGGCTGATGGTGTCCGGGGCTTCGAAGGCGGATGCCGTGGCGGCGGCCATCGGTGGTGCCGCGCCGGTCTCGGTGCCGGCCGCGGGCGCGATCGGCCGGGAAACCACGCTGTGGCTGCTCGACGAGGAGGCCGCCTCCAAACTCCCCGCACGCCCGGGTCAGTCAAGCTAGTCCCGCACCCGGTGGGATGCGGGTCATAATGACGGGCATGGCAGACAGAACCGTGCGCGGTGGGCAAGAGCGAAGCCGGATCAAGACCCTCACCCAGGCTGCGTTGAACGCCGACAAGACGGTGGAGCAGGTCGAAGACGTACTCGACGGCCTGAGCACGACGATGAAAGAGCTGAACACGTCCCTGTCCGCCCTGAACGCCACGGTCGAGCGCATGGAGAGCGGCCTGGACCACCTGGACGGCACCCTGTCGCGGCTGGACGATCTGGCGCGGCGCCTGATCGTCCTGGTCGAGCCTGTCGAGGCGATCGTCGGGCGGATCGACGACATGGTCAAAGTCGGCGAGGTGATGATGACGCCGCTGTCCATGACCGAGCACGCGGTGCGCGGCGTGGTGGACCGGCTGCGCAACCGCGCGGTGGAATAGCGGCGGACGCGTCACATCTTGGTCGACCGGGCCATCACGAAGCTGTACAGCCCGTAGATGATGAGCCCCACCCCGGCGGCGATCAACAGTGCCGCCCCGAAGTGCTGAGCCCCGAGCGTCTTCAGCGCGCCGTCGAGTCCGGTGGCCTTCTTCGGCTCCGAGCGGCACGCGGCGACGATCACCAGCGCGCCTGTCAGGGTGATCACGATTCCCTTGCCGATATACCCCGCCACGCCGAGGCGGCGCACCAAGTCGCCGGACTCGCCCCGCAGGTCGTCGACGAAGTTGCGGCTGGCGCCCTTGTAGATGTGGTAGCCGCCGACCGCGACGATGATCGCGCCGCAGCCGATCAGCGCGACGGTGCCGCCGGTCGTCGCCATCAGCCGCGCGCTGATGCCCGAATTCTGTTGGTCCGCCTGCCTGCCCGCGCCGCGGGCGAACCCGAACGCGGAATAGGCGAAGGCCAGGTAGACCGCCGCCAGACCCAACGCCTTGAGTCGTGTCGACGCATCCGTCGACGGCCCCTCCGACTCACGGTCGCACGATCGTCCGAGGGCGGTTTCGACGAGCCGCCACAGGCCCATCGCCAGCAGGGCGGCGGTGGCGATCCAGAGCGCGAACGGGCCGCCCGGCTTGGCCGCCAGCGTCGCCAGGGCACCGGTTTGGTCGGCGGTGCCGCCTTCTCCGCACGCGACCCGGATCGCGAGGTAGCCGACGATCAGGTGCAGTATCCCGTTGACCACGTACCCGACCCGGGCGAGACGTTCGAAGACGCCGTTCTGGGCCACTTCAGCCGCGCTGACGGGCGACGCGATGTCCGACATGGCTTACGAATGCCCGTCACCCGCTGTTCCGTAACGCGCTGGCCAATCCGTTCATCGTCAGCAGGATGCCGCGCTGCACCAGTTCGTCGTCGTCGCCGGAGCGGTAGCGGCGCAGCAACTCGACCTGCAGGTGGTTCAGCGGCTCCAGATAGGGGAACCGGTTGAACACCGAACGCGCCAGCGCGGGATTGTCGGCGAGCAGGTCGTCCTGACCGGTGATCAGCTTGTGCATCGCGATGGTTCGCCGGTGCTCGTCCACGATCTTGTCGAACACCCGGTGCCGCAGTTCCTCGTCGTCGACCAGCTCCGCGTACCGCGCAGCCAGGCCGAGGTCGCTCTTGGCCAGCACCTGGGCCATGTTGGAGAGCACGCCGCGGAAGAAGGGCCAGCGCTCGTAGAGCTCGTGCAGGATCGCCACCCGTTCGTCTTCGCTTTCCGGGCCCGCCGCGATCCACTGCTCGAACGCCGACCCGGTGCCGTACCAACCGGGGAGCATGACCCGCGACTGGGCCCACGCGAGCACCCAGGGGATGGCGCGCAGATCCGAGATCGACGAGGTGGGTTTGCGTGACGTCGGCCGGCTGCCGATGTTCAGCGAACCGATCTCGCTGACCGGCGTGGAGGCCATGAAGTACTCGACGAAACCCGTTGTGTCGTGCACCAATTCGGCGTAGGCGCGTTGCGCGAGGGTGGCCACTTCGTCGAGCACCGCGTAGGCCGGCTCCGCGGCATCACCCAGACCCTCGACGTCGAGCAGCGTCGACTCCAGCGTGGCGGCCACCAGGCTCTCCAGGTTGCGCCGCGCCGCCTGCGGTTCGGCGTACTTGGCGGCGATCACCTCCCCCTGCTCGGTGAGCCGCAGCGAGCCGTTCACCGCGCCGGGGGGCTGCGCCAGGATGGCCTGATAGCTCGGGCCGCCGCCGCGGCCGACGGTGCCGCCGCGACCGTGGAAGAGCCGCAATCGGATTCCCGCCTTGCGGGCCACCTCGACCAAGGCCAGCTCGGCGCGGTAGACCGCCCAGCTGGAGGCCAGGTAACCGCCGTCCTTGTTCGAGTCGGAATAGCCGAGCATCACCTCTTGACAACCGCCCTGGGCCTCGACGACCGCGCGGTACAGCGGCAGGTCCAGCATCGCGTGCAGGATGTCCGCGCCGTTGTGCAGATCCTCGATCGTCTCGAAGAGCGGCGAGATGGACACCGGACAGTACGGTTCCGGCCCGGAAGCGTCCAGCAGCCCAGCCTCTTTCAGCAGGATCGCCACTTCCAAGACGTCGGACACCGAGCGGCACATCGAGATCACGTAGTTCGGGACGGCGGCCGGCCCGTAGCGCCCGACGGCGTGCGTCGCGGCGCCGATGACCTCGAGCTCCTTGCGGGCCAGGTCGGACAGTTGCGTGCGGTCACCGACCAGTGGACGGCGCGTGCCCAGTTCGTCCGCCAACAGCGCGACGCGCTCGTCCTCGGGCAGCGAAACGTAGTCCGGGTGCACCCCGGCCCACGCCAGCAGCTCGGCCACCACCTCTTCGTGGACGTCGGAGTTCTGCCGCAGATCGAGGCCGCTCAAGTGAAACCCGAAGACGCTCACGCCTTCTCGCAGCAGCGCCAGGCGGTCCTCGGCGAGCAACGCGCTGCCGTGCGTGCGCAGCGACTCATCGATGGTGTCGAGGTCCGCTTGAAGTTCGGCCGGCGCGGAATACGGCGCCAGGCCGAGATCCAGTTCGTGCTGAGGTTGACGGTCCAAGATCTGGGCGCCCGTCGCGGTGAGCCGGGCCCGGATCACCCGCACCGCCCGCCGGTACGGCTCGTCGGCGCGGGCCTGCTCGGCGCAGCTCTCGGCCAGTTCGGCCAGCCCGGGCGTGACGGGGACGAGTCGCGCCGACATCGACAGGTCCTGCTCGAGGGCGATGAGCTCTTCGAGGTAATGCGACAGCGCGGTGAACGCGGCGCTGCCCGTGGCCTGGCGGACCACGTCGCCCGTCACGTTCGGGTTGCCGTCGCGGTCGCCGCCGATCCAGGAGCCGGGCCGCAGGATCGGAGCCGCGAGCAGATCGGTGTCGGGCCAGCGCTTCCGCAAAGCGTCCCGGACCTCCGCGTTGACCTGGGGGATGACCTGGAAGAACGCGGCGGCGTAATACCGCAACCCGACCTCGATTTCGTCGGTGATCTGCAGCCGGGACAGCCGGATCAGTGCGGTCTGCCACAGGGTCAGCACCTGACGGCGCAACTCGCGCTCGATATTGCTGCCGTCGTCGGTTTCGGTGTGCCCCTCCGCGTGCAACCGCATCAACTGGGTGATCCGGTGCTGGGTGACGAAGACGGTGCGCCGCCGGGTTTCGGTGGGGTGGGCGGTGATCACCGGGGATATCAGGGCGCCGCGCAGCGCGTCGGCGACCGTGGCCGAATCGAGTTCGGCGCCATCGAGTTTCGCGTAGGTGGCGGCTAGGCTGCTGTCCTGCGGCGGCTCGCCGGCGGCGACGTGGATCGCGCGGCGTCGCTCCCGGTGGATGTCCTCGGCCACGTTGGCCAGCAGCGCGAAGTGACTGAACGCGCGGATGACCGGGATCGCCTGGTGAATGTCGATGCCGTCGAACATCCGGGCCAGCTCGGCCCGGTCGATCTCGGAGCGGCGCACCCGAAACGACTCGACCCGGGCGCGTTCCACGAGGTCGAAAACCTCGTCCCCGTTCTGCTCGCGCACGGTGTCGCCGAGGATGGCGCCCAGCAGCCTGATGTCGGCGCGCATCGGCTCGGTCGCCTCGCGACCGACCAGCGTCCTTTGCACGGCGCCGATCGGTTCGAGCGCGATGTCGGAAACGTCAACCATGTGTCCCAGTATCGGTGCGGATCACGTGGTCCGCCCGCCGACGGGTCACCGGTATTTGATCAGCAGGGCGACCCCGATGATGGACACCAGCCAGATGCCGGTGATGAACAGCGTCAACCGGTCCAGGTTCTTCTCCACCACCGTCGAGCCGGAAAGGCTGGACTGCACGCCGCCGCCGAACAGTGTCGACAGGCCGCCACCCTTGGCGCGGTGCAGCAGCACCAGCAACACCACCAGCACGCTGGTGACCACCAGGGTGATCTGCAGGGCCAACTCCATGACGCAAAAGCCTACCGGTTGGCGCGCCGTCGGCCGTAACCGACGCCCGGCTACCCGTCCCAGGCGCGCCGCGGCAGCGCGAACACCAGCGCGAAGGCCGTGACGCTGAGGGCCGCGCTGGCGGCCATGGCCAGCGTCGCGCTGTGCCCGAACGCCGCCGCCAGGGCCTCGGGTCCGCCCCGGCCGACGTGCAGCGTGCCGAACAGGACGGTGCCGATGATCGCGATCCCGATCGCGCTGCCGACCCGCTGCGCGGTGCCGATCACGCCACTGGCCGCCCCGGCGTCTGCCGCATCGACGGTGGCGACGATGAAGTCGACGTTCGGGGCGATGAACAATCCACTGCCCAGGCCGGCGATCAAGAGCGGGGCGGCGAGTTGCCAGCCGCCGTACGCGGTGCCCGGCGTCAGGGCGAGCACCAGCCAGATCGCGGTGATACCGACGGCCACCATCCCCAGCCCGACCACCAGCACGGTCCGGCCGAAGCGCGCCGCCAGGGTGTCGCTCTGGGAGGCGCCGCCGACCAGCCCGATCGCAAACGGTGTCACCACCAGGCCGGATTGCAGCGCGGTGTGTCCCAGCCCCGCCTGCCACAACAGCGCGATGGTGAAGAAGATGCTCGTGAACGCCGCGAAGTACACCAGGGCGAGCAGCACGCCGCCGGTGAAGGACGCATGCGAGAACAGCCGCGGCGGCACCAGCGGGTTGCCCCCGTTCGTCTCGACGTGGCGCTCCCACTGGGCGAAGACCACCAGCAGCGCGACGGCGCCGGCCATCGAGGCGTACGTCCACAGTGGCCAGCCGTCTTGCTGACCCTGGATCAACGGGACCAGCAACGCGACCAGCGCCGCGGACAGCAGGATCAGGCCGGCCCAGTCGGCCGACGCCGCCGCACGTTCGGTTCCCGCCGGAAGCAGGATGGCCGCGGCGACGACGGCGAGCACGCCCAACGGCACGTTGACGTCGAACACCAACCGCCACCCGGGGTCCGCGCCGAACGCCTGAATGATCAGCCCGCCGATCAGCGGCCCGAGCGCAACGGAGAAGCCGATGGTCGATCCCATGATCGCCAGGGCCCGCGCCCGCTTGCGCCGGGCGAACATCAGCTGGATCAACGCGGTGATCGGGGTGAAGAAGATGCCACCGCCGAGCCCCTGCACCGCGCGGGCGCAGACGAGCCCGCTCTCGCCCTGCGCGAGCCCGCACGCCAGGCTCGCCATGGTGAACAAGGACAGGCCCGCGATGAAGACCCATTTGTGCCCGAACCGGTCCCCCACGCGGCCGGCGGGTATGAGGGCCAAACCGAATGCCAGGGCATAGCCCGAGACGATCCACGACAGTGTGGCGTTCGAGGCCGAAAGGCTGGTGCGGATGGCAGGCAGGGCAACGTTGACGATCGTGCTGTCCAGCAATGCCATGAAAGCCCCGACCAGCAGCACCGCCAGGGCAAACCAGTTACGGCGTTCGGTGCCAATGGTTTTCGGTATCGACGCCGTCACGCTTCGTCACCTCCCGCGCGCCGGCCGGCGACGATGGCGGGGAGCGCCGCGGAAAGCTCCTCATGCCAACCGATTTCGGCGCGCAGCCGGTCGGCCCTGTGCTTCATGACCAGCTTCTCGGCGAGGGTGAGGTAGCGGTCGATGGCGGCGGCATGGGCTTCCCACTCGGCGAGCATGGCACTCAGCGATGTGATCCGGGCCGCGATGGTCACCGGCAGGTCACCGAGATGGTCGGGCTGCAACCGGGTGATCGCCAGGTCGAATGGGTCGGGTTTGATGACGATCTCGCGGAGCGCGCGCAGCCGCAGACCGCCCAGCGCCTCGCGACCGGCATCGGTGATGGCCCAGATCTGCCGTTGCGGATACGCACCGGACCGCTCGACGCGCACCTCCTCGATGAGGTCCTCGGCGGCCAGTCGTTTGATCGCCCCGTACAGGGCGCCGACGGTGATGTCCGTCCACAGGGCCACGTGCTCTTCCTCGGCGAGCAGCCGGAGCTGGTGTCCATGCATCGGGCCACGCTCCTCGAGCCCCGCCAGGATGAAGATCCGTATCGACGACACGCAACTACTCTCGCACGAGTACTCGCCCACGTCGAGAGGGCAATGCTCCTCGAGTAACTCAGCCCCGGTTCGGGTCCCCCGTGCCGGTTCGCGCCGGCCGGGGCTACGGCAGCGGCCCGCCGGCGGCGATGGCCGCCAGCGTGGCGAACTGCTCGCCGTCCAGCGAGGCGCCCCCGACCAGGCCGCCGTCGACGTCCTCCTGAGCGACGAGATCGCCGACGTTCTTGGCGTTCATCGAACCGCCGTAGAGCACCCGGACGCTTTCGGCGATCTTTGGCGAGGCGAGGGACGCCAACCCTTTGCGGATCGCCGCACACACCTCCTGGGCGTCGGCGGAGCTGGCCACCCGGCCGGTGCCGATCGCCCAGACCGGCTCGTAGGCGATCACCACATTGGCGATCTGCTCGGCCGATAGCCCGGCCAGCGAGCCGCGCAGCTGGTTTTCGCAGTAACTGACGTGCTCGCCCGCTTCCCGAGTCTCGAGGTGCTCGCCGATGCACACGATCGGGGTCAGCTCGTGCTTGAGCGCCGCGGCGGCCTTCGCGGCCACCAGCGCGTCGTCCTCGTTGTGATAGGTGCGCCGCTCGGAGTGGCCGACCACGACGAAGCTGCAACCGAGCTTGGCCAGGAAGGCCCCGCTGATGTCACCGGTGTAGGCGCCCGAGTCGTGCGGGGACAGGTCCTGGCCGCCATAGGTCAGCCGCAACTTGTCGCCGTCGACCAGGGTCTGCACGCTGCGCAGGTCGGTGAACGGCGGCAAGACGGTGACGTCGACCTTGTCGTAGTACTTGTCGGGCAGCGCGAACGCGATCTTCTGCACCAGCGCGATCGCCTCGAAGTGATTGAGATTCATCTTCCAGTTGCCGGCGATCAGCGGCTTGCGGCTCACGCGTCTCCTCCACTTGGTTGCGGCTCCCCGAGCACCTCGATGCCCGGCAGCGTCTTGCCCTCAAGGTATTCCAGCGACGCGCCTCCGCCGGTGGAGATGTGCGAGAAGTCGGCCTCGGGGATGCCCAGGGCACGCACCGCGGCGGCGGAGTCACCGCCGCCCACCACACTGAACGCACCCTTGCCGGTGGCCGCGGCGATGGCCTCGGCGACGCCCCTGGTGCCCGTGGCGAACGCCGGGAACTCGAACACGCCCATGGGGCCGTTCCAGAAGACGGTGCGGGCGTTGGACAGCAGGGCCGCGAACCGCTTCACCGATTCGGGCCCGATGTCCAGCCCGATCACGTCGTCTCCGATGGCGTCGGCGGCCACCGTCTGCGGCGGCGAGTCGGCGGCGAATTGCTCGGCCACCACGACGTCCCTCGGCAGCCGCAGCACGTCGACGTAGGTGTCCAGCAGCCGGCGGCAGGTGTCCACCATCTCTTCTTCGAGCAGCGACTTACCCACCGAAAAGCCTTGTGCGGCAAGGAATGTGAAGCACATACCGCCGCCGATCACGATGCTGTCGGCCTTGGTCGCCAGCGATTCGATGACGCCGAGCTTGTCGGACACCTTCGACCCGCCGAGCACGACGGCGTAGGGCCGCTCGGTGGAGCTGGTCAGCTGCTCCAGGACCGCGATCTCCTCGGCCACCAGCTTGCCCGCGTAATGCGGCAGCAGCGTGGCCACGTCGTACACCGAGGCCTGCTTGCGGTGCACCACGCCGAAACCGTCGGAGACGAAAGCGCCTCCGGGCGAGACCAATTCGGCGAGTTCGCGGGCGAGCGCGAGTCGCTCCCCGTCGTCCTTGCTGGTTTCGCGCGGATCGAAGCGGATGTTCTCCAGCAGCAGGACGTCACCGTCCGTGAGCCCCTCGGCCCGGGCCAGCGCGTCACCGCCGACGACATCGCCGGCGAGCTGCACGTGCCGGCCGAGCTGCTCGCCGAGCGCCGCGGCGACCGGCGCCAGCGACAACTTCGGGTCCGGCCCGTTCTTCGGCCGACCGAGGTGCGCGGCGATCACCACCTTGGCCCCGGCGTCGACGAGCGCCTGCAACGTCGGCACCGATGCGGTGATCCGGCCGGGGTCGGTGATCGCGCCCTCTTCGTCGAGCGGGACGTTCAGGTCGGAGCGCACCAGCACGCCTCGACCCGAAACCCCTTCGGCCAGGAGGTCTTCGAGTGTAGGAACGGCCACGACGACTACAGCGACTTGCCGACCAGCGCGACGAGGTCGATGAGGCGGTTGGAGTAGCCCCACTCGTTGTCGTACCAGGACACCACCTTGGCCTGGTTGTCGATCACCTTGGTCAGCCCGGAGTCGAAGATCGAGCTGTGCGGGTCGGTGACGATGTCACTGGAGACAATCGGGGCGTCGTAGTACTTCAGGATGCCCTTCAGCCGGCCCTCGGCGGCGGCCTTGAAGACCGCGTTGATCTCGTCGGCTCCAGCCGGCTTGGCCAGCTCGACGGTCAGGTCGGTCACCGAGCCGGTGGGGATCGGCACCCGCAGCGCGTAGCCGTCCAACTTGCCCTTCAGCTCGGGCATCACCAGGCCGATGGCCTTGGCCGCACCGGTCGAGGTCGGCACGATGTTCAGCGCCGCGGCGCGCGCCCGGCGCAGGTCTTTGTGCGGACCGTCCTGCAGGTTCTGGTCCTGCGTGTAGGCGTGGATGGTGGTCATCAGGCCCTTGACGATGCCGAACTCGTCCTGCAGCACCTTGGTGACCGGCGCCAGACAGTTGGTGGTGCACGAGGCGTTGGAGATGATGTTCTGGCTGCCGTCGTACTTGTCGTCGTTGACGCCCAGGACGATCGTGATGTCCTCGTCGGTGGCGGGCGCCGAGATGATCACCTTCTTGGCGCCGGCGTCCAGGTGGCCCTTGGCCTTGGCCGCGTTGGTGAAGATGCCGGTGGACTCCACCACTACGTCGACGCCCAGGTCGCCCCAGGGCAGCGCCGCCGGGCCTTCCTTGACCTCCAACGCCTTGATCTTGGCGCTGCCAACGACGATCGTGTCCTCACCTTCGAGGCTGACGTCGTAGGGCAGCCGGCCCAGGATGGAGTCGAACTTGAGCAGATGCGCCAGGCTGGCGTTGTCGGTGAGGTCGTTGACCGCCACCACCTCGATGTCGGCGCCGCCCTGCTCCTGTTGAGCCAGCAGGGCCCGGTAGAAGTTGCGTCCGATTCGACCGAAGCCGTTGATACCTACTCGGACCGTCACTGATCTCTCCCTGTCTTCTGATGTCTCTAGAGCCGCTGAATACGCGCTCGTGGTCAGCCTAGATGAGCAACACGCGCGGTCGCCCCCCGGTTCCCGCGGACTCTGTGACGTCAGTCGCGGCGCGTCTTGCGCAGCCACCTCAGGGCCGACTCGGCGGCGTGATAGCCGCAGAGGCCGTGGACGCCGGCGCCCGGCGGAGCGGACTGCGAACACAGGTAGACGCCGGGCACCCCGATCGCGTAGGGGTCGACGGCGATGCGCGGGCGGAAGATGACCTGCAGCCCGTCGTTGGCGCCGCCGATGATGTCGCCGCCGATGAAGTTGGCGTTGTAGGCCTGCAGTTCGGCGGGCCCCTTACTGACCGTCGCCAGGACGCGGTCGCGAAAGCCGGGGGCGAACCGCTCGATCTGGGCGACCACGCCGGCGGTGGCGTCGCCGTCATAGCCGAACGGCACGTGCGCGTACGCCCAGATGGGGTTGACGTTGCCGGCCGAGCGCGACGGGTCGGCCCGGTATTGCTGCCCGAGCAGCACGAAGGGGCGGTCCACCATCTTGCCCTGTGCGCGTTGGCGTTCGGTGTCCGCCGTCTCGGCGAACGTGCCGCCGAGGTGCACCGTGCCGGCGCGGGCGCAGTCCGGGTTCGTCCACGGGATGTCGCCCTCGATGGCGAAGTCGACCTTGAACGCCGACGAGCCCTCGCGGTAGCGCCGGTACGACCGCCGGATCCGGCCCGGCATGGCATCGCCGTAGAGCGCGAGGGCCGCCGCCGGGCTGAGGTCGAGCATCACGATGTCGGCGTCCGGGATGTCCTTGCGGCTCGCGACGGTCACGCCGGTGGCCACCGCGCCGCCGTGCTCCTCCAGCGCGGCCGAGAGCGCTCGGCTGATCGACCCGGACCCGCCTTCGGCGACGGGCCAGCCGTAGCGGTGGCCGCTGGCCAGGATCATCAGCCCGAGCGACGCGGTCAGCGGGCGGTCCAGCCGGGTGTAGACATGGGCGGCGGCGCCGCCGAACAGCGCGCGCACCTGCTCGGTGCGAAACCAGCGGGCCATGGTGGTGGCCGGTAGCAGCGCCCGCGGCCCGAAGCCGGCCAGGCGAAGCGGGTGACGCGGGATCCCCAGCACCGGGCCCATGAGATCCTCGGCCAGCTCGTCGAATCCCGCCGCCAGGTCGCCGATCGCCCGCCTCCAGCGGGTGCCGTCGGGTCCCATGCGGGCCACCGTCTCGTCGATCGAGTGGTGCAGCACGCCGGCGCTGCCGTCGTCGAGTGGGTGCGCGCAGTCGATCTCCGGCCACTTCCACCGCAGCCCGTAGCGCTGCAGGTCGATCTCCTTCCACAGCGGCGAACCGACGCCCAGCGGGTGAAACGCCGAGCAGTGGTCGTGGATCACGCCGGGTCTCGTCAGTTCGCCCGAGCGGGCTCCCCCGCCGACGGTGTCGCGCGCCTCGAGCACCTGGACGTCGATGCCGTGCCGAGCGAGGTGGATCGCCGCGGCCAGGCCGTTGGGGCCGGCTCCGACCACCACCGCTCTGGTCATCGAGCGCTGCGCCGCGACGGGTCACCGCGGCCGATCACATGCACGGGCAACTCGTCACCGGGCTCGGGCCACGGCTGGCGGGTGAGCATGTCCTCGACGTTGACATAGCCTTCCTCGATCAGTCCAGCCTTGGCGTCGAAGATGCGGTACCACTGCTTCTGGATGTGGATGGGCTGACCCTCGAGGACGATCACCCGGACGTCGCCCTCGGAGAAGTGGCAACGGCGCTGCACGGCTTCGAGCAGCTGCTCGTTGTGCAGGTGGCCCTCTCCGAAGTTCCAGCCGACGAGCGGCCCGGCGACGATTTCGCCCTCGCGGATCTTGTAATCGGCTTCGTCGTCGATCGCGCGAGGCACCAGGGCGTTGAGCGCGCGGCCGTGCAGGTGCATGGCCCGGAAGGCGGCGGTCTTGTCCGCCATGATCTCCGCGGTCTCCGGGTCGTAAAGCCGGGCCAGCTGGTTGACGACGAGGGCGGAGCTCTTGACGATCTCGGCGTCGATCTTTTCCTCCGCGCCGGTGCGGAAGCACCACACGCTGGACGCCCAGTTGCCGGCGTAGTACCTCATCGCGGGCAGGAACGAAATCTTTTTGGGGAACATGTTTCCCGCGATCACGAATGCCAGCGCGGCGATGACGAGGGCCCACAGCAGCGGCGAACGCAAATCGGTGGCCCGGATCGAGGCGTAGTGCCCGAACAGATAGAAGAGCGAGAAGATGAAGAAGACGTTCCACTCCAACGGAACTCCCATCGGGAGGTTGGAAATGATGTTGAGGTGAAAGATCACCATGAATCCGATCAGGAACCACCGCCACGGGTGATCGCCGGCGAAGAAGACCAGCACCGTCGGAACCACGAATTCGGCTGTGGTGCCGCCGACGTGGGCCATCATCTTCGGCAACCAGGTGGGACGCAGATCGTTGATGTGGTCGCGGTACAGCATGTGCTTGACCGGGTTGAACAATTTGGGCCGCAGCAGCGCGTTGTTGCTCGTCATCACCGACACCACGTACGGGAAGTGGTGGTTGAGCTTGGATGTTGCGGCGCCCCACCACAACAGCAGCATGATGAGCTTGTATGCCGCGATCTGATCGGTGAACGGAAAGAAGAACACGAACAGCTTGAGCCAGTAGTGCTCGCCACGCGCGGCCAGGAAGATGGTCTTGTCGCGCAGGCCCAGTACCGCCAGCGCGACGATCGTCGGGATGACGCGGACGGGGTCGATCAGGCCGACGTCCCCGGCCGCGGTGACCGGCCCGCCGTGGCCGGGCGACAGCAGCGCCCACACTCCGCCGGCCAAAACGATTGCGTACAGCGCAACGTCGACGACGGTGCGGCTGTCACCGGCGGTGAACGGCACCTTTCCGGGCCACGCCGGCAGCCGAATCGTGTTGGGCCGCAACCAGTACAAGATTCCGCCGATGGGCGGCATGAACCGTCCGGTCAGCGGACCGGACCCACAACCCAGGCCCATCACCTCGAACAGCAGCGTGAAGACGATGACCTTCTGGTAGACGATCGGCTGCGTCCACCAGTCGGCGATGCGGCCGAGCCCGCCGAGGCCCGGGGTCAGCGAGATGACCGCGGCGGGGACGGCGATGTACAGGGCGATCTTGAGCAGGTAAAGCAGATACACGGCATACGGTGTCCCGAAGCCGTGTTCCGCCCAGTGCCGCGTCACCACCTGCAGCCGGGTGGCCCGGGGCAGTGTGGGCCAGGTCTTGCGATCGACGTCGGGAAGGTCAGGGGTCATGAATCCCATGGCGGCCTCGTTCGGTGTCGGAGGAAACCAGTTGGCCCGTCAAATGTATCGGCACCGCGGTGCGGGCGTGGCCGATTCGGCCGGCCTCAGCCCGCCCACGCTCGCTTGAGGGACGTAAAACGCTGCGCGGTAAGCGAATTGCTAGCGGACAGCGGATCGCGGGCGAGGGGATTGAACGGGCGGGTCGGCTGGGGCCCGGCGGGCGAAGCGGCTTCGCAATCGCTCGAGCATGCCGTCGAGATTGTCCCGATCCTGTTCCTCGATGCGCGCCATGCGCCGGAGGTTGCAGACGGCATCCACGTCGCCGCCGGCTTGCGCGGTCGCGATCGCCTTCTGGTAGTCGTCGAGCCGCTGTTCGATGAGCCTGCGATTCTGGGAGAGCAACCGCACGAAGTAGTCGGCCTGGCGCTGGTCGGCCGCGTCGGGGGCGTCTGCGGCAGCCCGGTCGGCGCTCGGCGCCGACGGCACGGATCCCCTCGATTCGGGACGGGCCAGCCCGGCGTGCGCACGACGTACCCGATGCTCACGGGAGCCGACCCTGCGGCTGCCCCGGGCGCTGCGCTCTGCGGACAAACCGGCAACGTCCATCGGGTTCCGTTTCTCGAAATTTCACTGAGGGCGTCGTAACAATAACGCCCGCACCCCGCCGGCACCATATCCCCGGAAAGGGAAAGAGATAAACACCATGACGGCCGGCCCGCACCGGTCGCTACCATCGAGGAACTCGACGCGGCTCGTTCAGATCCGAGGCAGCCTCGCGGGAGCGTCAAGGGAGGAACGTGACCGACGACGATCACCCCGATGTCGGCGACATCGGCAAATTCGACCCCGTGTTGACCCAGCGCCTGATGGGCGTGATGCGCCCGGCCATGAAGACCTACTTCCGGTCGGAGGTGCACGGGCTCGGCGCCTTCCCGCCCGGCGGTGCGCTGGTCGTCGGGAACCATTCCGGCGGCATGTTCCCGATGGACGTCCCGATCTTCACCGTCCACTTCTACGAGAAGTTCGGGTACGACCGGCCGGTCTACACGCTGAGCCACGACATCCTGATGACCGGCCCCACCGGGGAGTTCTTCCGGCGCACCGGATACATCCGGGCCAACCGGGAGAACGCGGCCCAAGCCCTGCGGTCAGGCGGGGTCGTGATCGTCTTCCCGGGCGGAGACTACGACGCATACCGGCCCACGCTCGCGGAGAACGTCATCGACTTCAACGGCCGCAAGGGATACGTCAGGACGGCGATCGACGCCGGCGTCCCCATCGTCCCCGCGGTGTCCATCGGAGGACAGGAGACCCAGCTCTACCTGTCGCGCGGCACCTGGCTGGCCGAGCGGCTCGGCATCAAGCGCCTCCTGCGCAGCGCCATCCTGCCGCTGTCGTTCGGCTTCCCGTTCGGCTTCAGCGCGGTGATCCCGCCGAACCTGCCCCTGCCCACCAAAATCGTCACGCAGGTGCTCGAGCCGATCGACATCGCCGCGCAATTCGGTGAGGACCCGGACGTCGACGAGGTCGACGAGCACGTGCGGTCGGTCATGCAGCAGGCCCTCAAGGACCTGGCCGCCAAGCGACGCTTCCCGATCCTGGGCTGACCTGTGGCTTCTCCGTTGAGTCCTATCAGCGACGCCCTCGGCGTCATCTCCACGCTGCGCCGCGCCGGCATGATCGCGCCGATGCGGCCCGACCGCTACCTGAAGATCGCCTCGGCCATGCGCCGCGAGGGGCTGGGGATGACCGTCGGCTTCGCCAGCGCGGCGCAACGCTGCCCGGACCGGCCGGGCCTGATCGACGAACTCGGCACGCTGACCTGGCGCCAGCTCGACGAGCGCATCAATGCCCTCGCCGCGGCGCTGCAGCAGCTGCCCACGGGCCAACCCAAGGTCGTCGGGATCATGTGCCGCAACCACCGCGGCTTCGTCGAGTCGGTGGTGGCCGTCAACCGGCTCGGCTCCGACGTGGTGCTGCTGAACACGTCCTTCGCCGGCCCCGCGCTCGCCGAGGTGGTCAACCGCGAGGGCGTCGACGCCGTCATCTACGACGAGGAGTTCACCGAGACGGTGGACCGGGCGCTGGCCGACAAGCCGGACGCCACCCGCATCGTGGCCTGGACCGACGGCGACCACGACCTGACCGTCGAGAAGCTCATCACCGATCACGCAGGCCAGCGGCCGGAACGCTCCGGCCGCAAGGGCAGGATGATCTTGCTGACCTCCGGCACGACCGGAACGCCCAAGGGGGCCAACCAAACCGGTGGCAATGCCGGCATCGGCACCCTCAAGGCCATTCTGGACCGCACGCCGTGGCGGGCCGAGGAGACGATCGTGGTCGTGGCGCCGATGTTCCACGCCTGGGGTTTTTCGCAGTTGATCTTCGCGGCGTCGATGGCGTGCACGGTGGTGACCCGGCGCAAGTTCGACCCGGAGGCGACGCTGGACCTGATCGACCGGCACCACGCGACCGGCCTGGCGGTGGTTCCGGTGATGTTCGACCGCATCATGGAGCTGCCGCCCGAGGTTCGAAAGCGCTACAGCTGCAAGTCATTGCGCTTCGCCGCGGCGTCCGGCTCACGGATGCGTCCGGACGTCGTCACCGCGTTCATGGACGAGTTCGGTGACGTGATCTACAACAATTACAACGCCACCGAGGCCGGCATGATCGCCACCGCCACCCCGGCGGACCTGCGCGCGGCGCCCGACACCGCGGGGCGGGCCGCCGGCGGGACCGAAATCCGCATCCTGGACAGCGAATTCAACGAGCTGCCCACCGGCGAGGTCGGCACGATCTACGTCCGCAACGACACCCAGTTCGAGGGCTACACCTCGGGGGCCACCAAGGATTTTCACGCCGGGTTCATGTCGTCGGGCGACGTCGGCTATCTGGACGAGGCCGGCCGCTTGTTCGTGGTCGGCCGCGACGACGAGATGATCGTCTCCGGCGGTGAGAACGTCTACCCGATCGAGGTGGAGAAGATCCTGGCGGCGCACGACGACGTGGCCGAGGCCGCGGTGATCGGCGTCGACGACGAGCAGTACGGGCAGCGCCTGGCGGCATTCGTCGTGCTGGGCGACGGCGCCCAGGCGACGCCCGAGACCCTCAAGCAACACGTCCGGGACAACCTGGCCAACTACAAGGTCCCCCGCGAAATCGCCGTCGTCGACGAACTGCCGCGCAGCAGCACCGGCAAGATTTTGCGCAACGAACTGCAGTCGCGGGTCAACGGCTGATGCGCCGATTGGTACGCCCCCGGCCGCTGGCCCGCGCCGCGCTGGAATTGGCCAACGCCGCCAACGGATTACGGCCGCTCGCCCGCAAGGGGTACAGCACCGTGCTGGTCTTCTGGTTCGGCTGGCCGACCTCGGAGGTGCCGGGCGTCTACTTCACCATCTCGCTGGTGGATGCGCTGCGGCGCGCGCGGCGCGGCCATTTCGAGGGGCGGCGCGGCAAGGCGGCGCTGGCCATGACCGCCGCGTCGTGGGCCATCCTCGGGGTGATCCGCTACCGCGCCGTCACCACCCCGGGCCGGGTGCTCGAGGCGGGCCTACGCGAGCAGCTGGGTCACGACTACGAGGAGGCGCTGGGCAAGCTGCCACACGCCAAGCCCACGCGCAGCGGGCGGCGCAGCCTGCCGCTGGGCAACACCGTGGCGCGCCGGCGGTACGTCGAGAAGACGAACGTGGTGTCCTACGGCCCCAACGGCCGCGCCAACCTCGCCGACATCTGGCGCCGCCGCGACCTGCCGCGCGACGCGAAGGCGCCTGTGCTGCTGCAAGTTCCGGGCGGCGCCTGGATGATCGGGATGCGCCGGCCGCAGGCCTACCCGCTGATGAGCCACCTCGCCGCGCGCGGCTGGGTGTGCGTGTCCATCGGCTACCGCGTCTCCCCCCGCCACACCTGGCCCGACCACATCGTCGACGTC
>NZ_LZIX01000321.1:0-26500 GCF_001666955.1 Mycobacterium sp. E735
CTGCGTGATCCCGATGGGCCGCATCGACGACGCGATGTGGCTGGCCGGCCAGCCCGACGTGATATTCACCTGCTTCGGCGACATGATGCGCGTCCCCGGCTCCAACGGCAGCCTGCTGGACGCCAAGGCGCGCGGGGCCGACGTGCGGTTCGTCTACTCGCCGCTGGACGCGCTGAAGATCGCGCTCGACAACCCGGACAAGCATGTGGTGTTCTTCGCCATCGGTTTCGAGACGACCGCGCCGTCGACGGCCGTGACCCTGGTACGGGCGCGCGAACAGGGGCTGACCAATTTCAGCGTGTTCTGCAACCACGTGATGATCGTCCCGCCGATCAAGGCCATCCTGGAATCGCCGGACCTGCGACTGTCGGGGTTCATCGGCCCCGGGCACGTGTCGACGGTGGTGGGCAACCGGCCCTACCGATTCGTTCCCGAGGTGTACCGAAAGCCCTTGGTAGTGGCCGGTTTTGAGCCACTGGACATCCTGGCCGCGGTCGCGATGCTGCTGACCCAGATCCGCGAGGGCCGCTGCGAGGTGGAGAACCAGTACACACGCGTGGTGCCCGAACGCGGCAACCCGGCCGCTTTGGCGTTGATGGGCAAGGTTTTTGCGCTCCGTCCCCACTTCGAATGGCGCGGGCTGGGCTTCATCTCCCAGAGCGCGCTGCGGCTGCACGACGACTTCGCGGAATTCGACGCCGAGTTGCGATTCTCGATGCCGGGCGTGCGGGTCGCCGACCCCAAGGCATGCCAGTGCGGCGAGGTGCTCAAGGGCGTGCTGAAGCCGTGGGAATGCAAGGTGTTCGGGACCGCGTGCACCCCGGAGACCCCGATCGGCACGTGCATGGTGTCCCCCGAGGGGGCCTGCGCGGCCTACTACAACTTCGGCCGGATGCACCGTGACGCCGTCAAGCTGGTGGGGCGCGCTTGACCCGGGACGCCGGCGGTTCGCAAAGCGGCGTGGAGATGTTCGCCCGCTACGCCCACGCGCCCAACGCGCTGGGCTATTGCGGCCCCCCGCTGGGCGCCACCCTGCGCGACGGTTCCGAGGACGAGGTGCGCCGGGCGGCGGCCAGGTTCTCCGGGGCATGGCCGTACCTGCGGGTGCTGTCGGCGCTGACCGGGATCGCCGACCCGCTGGACCACCGGCTCGTCGAGTCGTACTGGCTGGGCGGCGGCGTCGGGGCCGACCTGGACCCGCAGGGCTTCTTTGACGCGTTGCTCGCGATCATCGGCCCGCAGGCGGGCCGCTACTGGTCACACCTGACACGGGGCCTCGCGGGCGAGGCCGCCGCCAATCACAGCTTTCACGTGTTCGGCGTGTACCCGTGGACGCGGTTTCTGGGCCGGGGCATGGACGAGCATCCGCTCAACGTGCTCGACAACTGCCGCATCACCTGGGGGACCGTGCTCAGCCGCGACCACGACCGGATCCAGGTGCGGTGCCGGCAACTGGTGCTCGACGGTGAGGCGCTCGCGCTGTCCGAACCGTCGCCCCGGCCCTTCGACGTCTGGACGGACGGCTACAGCGCCGTGCCCGACGTGGCCCCCGGTGACGAGGTCGCGTTGCACTGGGGGCGGCTGTGCGGCCGGCTCTCCCCGCGGCAGGCCCGTTCCCTCGCCGAGGCGACCGATCGGCAGCTGCGCGTGACAAGCCGGCGACTGGCGCACGTCTAATTTCGTGCCAGACTGGCCCGGTGCCCGGTTCCCTCTGCGACGTGCTGCCCGCCGCCGCCGCGCTGCTCGGCGCGCCGGGCGCCGTCGACAAGCTGGGCCTGTCCGATTGGGCCGGCTCCGAACAGATCGATCGCGTCGCGGTCGTGCTGGTCGACGGCCTGGGCTGGCACCTGCTCGGCGAGCTGGCCGGTAGCGCGCCGCTACTCGCCGCCGTGGCGGCGGGCCAGCTGGGCCGCCTCACGGAGCTGACCTGCACCTTTCCGTCGACCACCCCGACCAGCCTGGTGTCGATGGGCACCGGGGCGCAACCGGGCGAGCATGGGATCCTGGGCTTCACGCTCAACGTCCCCGGCTCGGATCGCGTGATCAACCACATCCTGTGGCGCGACGACCCACCGCACACCGAGTGGCAGCCGTTACCGACCTGGTTCGGGCGGCTCAACCGGGCCGGCATCAGCGCGCGGGCTGTGTTGCCGGCCGCGTTCATGGGTAGCGGGCTGACCGACGCGGCGTACCGGGGCGCCGAATTCCGCCCCATCCAGCCGGGCGACGACAACGCGCAGCGGGTCGTCGACGAGCTGTGTGCGGGACCCGGCCTGGTCTACGGCTACACCGCCGCCCTGGACACCGCCGCGCATGCCTTCGGCGTCGGATCGTCCCAATGGCACGACGCGGCCGTCCAGGTCGACACGCTGCTGACCCGGCTGGTCGACGCGCTCCCCCCGACCGCGGCGCTACTGGTGACCGCCGACCACGGCGGATTCAACGTTCCACCCGGCGCCCGGGTCGACCTCGACACCGACCCACGGCTGGGCGCGGGGATCCGCGTGGTCGCCGGCGAGCCGCGGGTGCGTTACCTGCACACCGAGCCCGGGGCGGCGGCGGACGTGCAGGCGGCCTGGAGCGCAGTACTCGACGGCAGGGCGGACATCTACAGCCGCGAGCAGGCCGTGGCCGCCGGGATGTTCGGTCCGGTCAACCCGGCCCACCTGGCACGAATCGGCGATGTCGTCGCCGTCTGCACCGGCGATGCCGCCGTGCTGGCAACGGGCCACGAGCCGCCGGAATCGGCCCGCCTCATAGGATTTCACGGCGCGGCGACACCCGCCGAGATAGCCATCCCGCTCATCGCCTTCAAATCCCCTGCCGCCGACCGCTAGTCGCTGCCACCGTCGGCCGCCCGCCGAGCGCGGCACCGCGATTGCCCGATGGGCCAGTGGCCAATATCACCCCGGCGCCGCAAGGTCGGGCGATCGTGAAACCCACACCGGACTTTGATCGTTTTCACAGCTCGCACGCCTTGGCCGCCAAGCCTCGTGTTGTAAATTCGGGCCACTGTGGCAGTCGGAGGCGCACCTAGAGACCGGCGATGGCGGTCAGCCATCGCCATCGTTGCGGCGCTTTGCGTGTTCTGCGCCGTGACCTCGGGCTGGGCATCGCGCGGGGCCGCGGTCGCCGGCGTCGGGTCGCCGCACCCGGGTGTGTCCCACGAAGCCGTGCGCCCCGGGGTCGGCCAGGCACTCGGGCGTGCGGGCGACATAAGCCTTGCGGCACAACACTTTTCAACCGGCTCAGCGCCGATGCATCACAGCACCACCAAGAACGCATGGATGACGCGGGATCGGCCGCCGACGTGGGCCCGCTCGTCACCACCGTCGGTGGGGTCGCCGTTACCGGCCTCGTTCGCGGCCGCGGTGTTTCGGCTACCGCGCCCGCCGTCGCGTGCTCCCGCGGCACCACCACTTCACCGGGATCTGTTGACGCAGCTCTGTGTCGCTCGTTGCTGAGCGCTCGACAAGCCGCGGCAGCCGCCGTCGTTGCACTGCCGCCGTTGAAGTAGGCCTGTAACCCCCGTGCCTACGTCCCAACAGAAGAGTCCAATTTCCGGGCTTAGAGCGCCGTCGTTAGGCAGAGATAGCAATGAACTTCACCTCGCTTCCGCCGGAAATCGTTTCCGGCCAACTCCATGACGGCCCCGGCTCGGGGCCGATGACCGAAGCCGCGGCCGCCTGGGCCCGGCTGGCCGTTCGGCTGCACACCGCGGTCGCGGATTACCGGGCGGTGACCGCGAAGCTGGTGGCCGGCTGGGATGGGCCAGCACCCGCGCCGGGAGGCGCGTTCCCCTACGTCGAATGGCTCGACGCCACGGCGATACGGGCCGAGCAGACGGCCACCCAGGCCGCCGCGGCCGCGAGCGCGCACGAGACGGCGCTGGCGGCGACGGTGCCGCCGCCGACGATCGGCGCCAACCGCGTGCTGCGCAGGTCGCTGATCCTGGCGAACCCCCTGGGGCTGGCCGGTCCCGCGATCGCCGACACCGAGGCCGAATACGAACGGATGTGGGCCCAGGACACCGCGGCCATGTACGCCTACGCCGAGGCCGCGGCCGATGCCGCGGCCATCACCCCGTTCACCTTGCCGCCCGGCGGCCCGGCCCAAGGCACGTGGGCGCTGGAGTCGGCGCCGGAGGTCGTCGCCACGGGCCGGCAGCTGATCTCCGCCGCACCCGGCGCGCTGCGGACGCTGTCCTCGTCCCCGCTGGCCACGTTCGACGTCTCCCTCGCGTCGGTGACCTCTCCCCTGTCGAAACTGAGCTCCCTGACGGCGCCGTCGGGGGTCGCGATCGCCCACCTGAATTCGCTCAACAAGGCGGCGGCCCTGCAATGCCTGCTGCCCAATCGGCGTGCGGCGGCCGACGCGACGATCACCGTGGCGGTCGGCCGCGCGACGCCGGTCGGCGGGTTGTCGGTACCACAGGCGTGGGCGGCGGCCACGGCGCCGCTGGCGGTCTGCCGGGGAACGGTCGCTTAGCCGCGCTCAGCTCGCGCGCGTCGCATACGACCGCGCGGCGTCCACGATCGCGGCGAAGAGGCGCATGTCGTCCAGGGACTGTTCCGGATGCCATTGCACCGCAAGGACAAAGCTGTCCCCGGGCAGCTCCAGCGCCTCGACCACACCGTCGGGGTCCCAGGCGCTGACCACGAGACCCTCGCCGACTTGGTCGATCGCCTGGTGGTGATAGCACTGCGCGGTGGTGGACTCCCCCACCAGGGCGGCCAGCCGGCTGCCCGCGACCGTGCGCACCGGCAATTTGGTGAACACCCCGTTGCCCGCCCGGTGCCCGTCGTGTCCGAGCACGTCGGGCAGGTGTTGATGCAGGGTGCCGCCGAGCGCCACGTTGAGCACCTGCGCGCCACGACAGATGCCCAGCACCGGCAAACCCCGGTCCAGCGCGCCGCGCAGCAACGCGAACTCCCAGGCGTCGCGGTCCACGCGCGGCCGATCGGTGCTCGGATGCGGGCGCTGGCCGTACCCGGCGGGGTCCAAGTCGTAGCCCCCGGTGATCACGAGCGCGTGCAGGCCGTCCAAGACCGAGCCGACGGTCTGCGGTTCCGCCGGTTGGGGTGGCAGCAACACCGCGGCCCCGCCGGCCATGACGACGCCCTGGAAGTAATCAGCCGGCAGGTAGCCCGCGGGCATCTCCCAGATGCCGGTCCGGACCCGCTCCAGGTATGAGGTCAGGCCCACCACCGGGCGCCCACGGGCGTTCACAACCGAGCGTCCTTTCCCCGATTTCATGTCGAGCGACCGCTCAGCGCGGGCGCTCCGGGCTCCGTTCGACACGGTACCGCCCCGCACCGACCGGCGCCGCCCGCGCGCGGAGGACCGGGCAAAGCGCTTGTGCGAGTGGATCTTCGGCGTGAAGAGGTGGCTACCAGGTACTGGTGCGCAACACGATCTCGGCGGCCAACTGTGCCGTCGACTCCTGCACCGTGCGCCGCCCCAGGTGCACCACACGGTATTCCGCGTAGACGTACTGCTGGCTGGCGCGGGCCACCGCGCGCGCGGCCGGGGAGCTGACCAGCACGGTGGTGCCGATCTCCACCGGCGGGCAGTGGTCGTCGCGAACCACGCCGTCGCGGTCGGCGGCCCGCGGGTGCCCACGGTCGATAACGACCAGTCCGACGAACCGGCCCAGCTTCGTCGCCGCCAATTCCCAGGCCAGGTCGCCGCCGGCGCGGTCGCCCACCACGACGGCCCAGCCGATTCCCAGCGCGTCGAGGATGCCGATCACCGATTTGGGGGTCAGGCGCGGGTCGAGGCCGATGACGACGGTCCGAAGCGATGCCGTGTGCAGACGCTCGCAGACCGCGTCATACGCGGCGGGAACTCGTTCCTCGTCCCCCAGGATGGCCACCACGACGCCCTGCTCGGGACCAGCCACCGCTACCGGGACGGGGAACCCGTCGAGCGTGGTCATCATGGAGGGCATTCACGCACGCTACAGCGGATCGGCCTGCGCGCGCGAGGATTTGTCGAATTCCGTGCGCGCCCAACGGGTTTTGCGTCGCCGTAAATTCGATTGCCGTGTGCGCACATGCGCGTGAATGCCCTACGGCCGCAACCGAGTTGCGATATGCGGTCGTCGTGGCGGCACATCGTCGAGCAGGCCCAGAACCGCGTCGATGTCAAGATGGGCGGCGAGCAAATCGGCGATTGTGTCCAGCTGAGCGTCGCGTCGCGCGGAGACGTCGGTGTGGGCGACGACGAACCCGCCACGGCCCGCCGCGGCCGCGACGCGGGTAAGCCACGCGCGTCGGAAGTCGTCGTTGTCGAGCAGCCCGTGCCAGTGGGTGCCGAAGACCGCGCCCCGCGCGAGGCCGTGTGGTTCGCAGTCGCGCCCGCCCTCCGCGCCGAACCAGCTCTCCTCGGCGCAACGCGAGACGCGGCCGTGGTGGATTTCGTAGCCGGCGAGCGGCGGCGGCCAGCGACGCAGAACCTTGGGCTCGCCGAAGACGATGTCCGCGTTCAACAAGCCCAGACCGGCGACCTCGCCCGCCCCCGATTCCACGGTGTCGTCGATGCGCCGGCACAGCATTTGGAAGCCCCCGCAGATGCCCAGCACCGGCTTGCCGGTCGCGGCGTGCGCGGTGACCGCGTCGGCCAGCCCGAGCTCGCGCAGCCAGGCCAAATCGGCGACGGTGGATTTGCTCCCGGGCAGCACGATCAGGTCGGTGTCGGCCAGGTCGGCGGGATCGGTAGTCCAGCGCACCATGACTCCCGGTTCGCAGGCCAGCGCCTCGACGTCGGTGGAGTTGGAGATCCGGGGCAGCCGGACCGCGGCCACCCGCAGCCACTCGCGCCCGCGCGGCGGCGCGGGGCTGCCGACGACGCGGTGCGCGACCACCGATAAGGAGTCCTCGGCGTCCAGCCAGAGCTCGTCGGTGTACGGCAACACCCCGTAGGTCGGGCGCCCGGTCATCGCCCGCAGCTGGCGCAGCCCGGGTTCCAGCAGAGCGGGGTCACCGCGGAACTTGTTGACCACGAAGCCCGCGATCAGCGCCTGGTCGTCGGGATCGAGCACGGCGACCGTCCCGAAGAGGTGGGCCAGCAGCCCGCCGCGGTCGATGTCACCGACCAGGATCACCGGCAGGTCCGCCGCCCTGGCCAGGCCCATGTTGGCCAGATCCGTGGCGCGCAAATTGATTTCGGCCGGCGAGCCGGCGCCTTCGCAGATGACGGCGTCGAACTCGGCACGCAGGGCGGACAATTCGTCTGCGACGATCCCCGCGAGGCGGTCGCGATGCTTCACATAGCTTGCCGCCGTGACCGAATCGGCGACCTGGCCCCGGATCACCAGCTGCGACGTCCGATCGCTGCCCGGTTTGAGCAGGATGGGATTGAACCGCACGCTGGGCTCCAGCCCCGCCGCCCGCGCCTGCAGCGCCTGCGCCCGGCCGATCTCGCCACCTTCGACGGTGACCACGGAGTTGTTGGACATGTTCTGCGCCTTGAACGGCGCCACCCGAACGCCGCGGCGTGCCAGCAACCGGCACAGGCCCGCCGCCACCACCGATTTCCCGGCGTCGGAGCTGGTGCCGGCGACCAGCAGCCCCCCGTTCAAGGGTTCACGGCTTCCTCAAACGGAGGTGAGGATTTCGACGCCGGTGTCGGTCACCAGGAGGGTGTGCTCGAACTGCGCGGTCCACTTGCGGTCCTTGGTGACCACGGTCCAGCCGTCGTCCCAGATCTCGTAGTCCAGGCTTCCGAGGTTGATCATCGGTTCGATGGTGAACGTCATGCCAGGCTGCATGATCGTCGCCACCGACGGCTGGTCGTAGTGCAGCACCACCAGGCCGTTGTGAAACGTGGTGCCGATGCCGTGGCCGGTGAAGTCGCGAACCACGTTGTAGCCGAACCGATTCGCGTAGGCCTCGATGACGCGGCCGACGACCGAGAGCGCCCGTCCCGGCTTGACGGCATTGATCGCGCGCATCGTCGCCTCCCGGGTGCGCTCCACGAGCAGCCGGTGCTCCTCGGACACGTCGCCGGCGAGGAACGTCGCGTTGGTGTCGCCGTGCACCCCGTCGATGTAGGCCGTGACGTCGATGTTGACGATGTCCCCGTCGGCGATCACCGTCGAGTCGGGGATGCCGTGGCAGATGACCTCGTTGAGCGACGTGCAGCACGACTTCGGGAAGCCCTTGTAGCCCAGGGTCGATGGATAGGCGCCGTGGTCGATCATGTACTCGTGGGCGATCCGGTCCAGTTCGTCGGTCGTCACCCCTGGCGCCACGGCCTTGCCCGCCTCCTGCAGCGCGCCGGCCGCGATCCTGCCGGCGACGCGCATCTTCTCGATCACCTCCGGCGTCTGCACCCACGGCTCGCTGCCCTCGCGCACGCTGGATTTCCAGGCGTACTCCGGGCGCGGGATGCGGACGGGCACCGGCAGAGTCGGGGACAACTCTCCCGGGGAAAGCGCGGTGCGAGCAGGCATGGGGCCAGCTTAGCGACGCTCACTCCGCGGCGCCGTCGGTGCGGGTGCGTCGGCGCCGTTGCGTGTGCATCCTCGGCGTCGAGGCGCGCACCGAGGGCGGCGACACGCCAACCTCCCGGGCCGAGTCATGCGCGACGCAAACCGTCCAGCCGGCCGCGGATCAGCGAACGCCGCGGTCCCCGGATGGTCACCGAGCCGCACACCACCCGCCCGGTCAGGATCACATGCGGCCTTCCCTCGCCGGGGGCGTCCCTGCGGCGGTCGCGGGCGCTGCCCACATAGACCTGGACGTCGTCGATCGACGCGCTCGCCCCGTCGGGCAGCCGGATGTCCACCGAGCCGCCCCTCATGTCGAGTTCGATCACCACCACCGGGCCCGCGAACCGCGCCTTGGTGAGGTCGAGTTCGATCGAGCCCAGCCGGCGGACGAGGGCCAGGCGGGTGGGCACCGTCCACTCGCCGTGGCGTTTCAGCGAGCCGGCCCAGCCGCGCAGCTCCACCCGGTCGGCGGCGGAGGTGACGATGGCGCCCGGCCCGGGCAGGTCGCCGACCAGCCCGTCCAGCTCGCCCCGGGTCCGGGCATACGACACCTGGGACGAGCGCTGCTCGAACTCGTCGATGTCGATCAGCCCGAGCGCGACGGCGTTGTGCAGTCGCCGCATGGTGCCGTTGCGGTCGGCGTCGGAGACCCGCAATGCCACCATGTCGCCGCCGGGATCCGTCATGTTCGCAATTTACCGCTCCCGGGACCCTCGCGAGCGTGCGTGTTTGTACGACGACACGCCGCTGCGGGCGGCATTCTGCGCACCCTCGCCCAGCAGGGGCTACCGGGCTGGGCGCTAGGCCAGGAAGTCGGGCGGCAGCGACTCGAACATCACCTTCGTCATCCGGACCGCGTATTCCGAGCTGCCGCCCCCGACGATCAGCGACGCGAACGCCAGGTCGCCGCGGTACCCGGCGAACCAGGAGTGCGATCCGCCCGGGAATTCGGCCTCACCGGTCTTCCCGTAGACGGCCCCGCAGCCGGCGATCTCCTTCGCGGTGCCATTGGTCACCACCAGCCGCATCATCGGCCGCAGGGCGTCCACCATCTTCGGGCTGATCGGGGTGGTGTCGCCCTGCACCGCGGTCGGTCGGCCCGCGATGAGCTGCGGCGTCGGCGTCTTGCCTGCCGCGACGGTGGCCGCCACGAGGGCCATGCCGAACGGGCTGGCCAGCACCTTGCCCTGGCCGAAACCGTCTTCGGTGCGCTCGGCGAGGTCGACCGTCGGGGGCACCGACCCGGTCACCGTAGTGATGCCGTCCACCTGATAGTCCAGCCCGATGCCGTACCGGCTGGCCGCCTGCGTCAGGCCCCGGGGCGGCATCTTGCTGCTGAGCTCGGCGAAGGTGGTGTTGCAGGAACTGGCGAACGCCCGCGACATCGGCACCACGCCGAGGTCGAATCCGCCGTAGTTGGGGATGGTGCGGTGCCCGATGTCGAGGTGGCCCGGGCAGCCCAGCATGGTGTTGGGGGTGGCCATGTCGCGGTCGACGGCGGCGCCAGCGGTGACCATCTTGAACGTCGAACCCGGCGGGAACAGGCCGGTGGTGGCCACCAGGCCGTCGGCGTCGGCCCCGCCGTTCTGCGCGATCGCCAGGATCTCCCCGGTCGACGGCTTGATCACGACCATCATCGCCTTGCCGCCGCGGGTGTCCACCGCGCGCTGCGCGGCGTTCTGCACCACCCGGTCCAGCGTGATCGAGATCGACGGCGCCGGCGAACCCGCCACCTCGTGCAGCACCTCGACTTCGACGCCGTTCTGGTTGACGCTGACCACCCGCCAGCCCGCCTCGCCGTCGAGCTGGTCGACCACGGCCTTCTTCACCTCGGCCATGACCGCCGGGGCGAAATGCGGGTCGGTGGGCAGGATCTCGGGCTGAGGCGTGACGACGACGCCGGGCAGCCGGCCGATGGCCGGGAAGACCTTGTCGTTGTCGTCGGGGTGCAACGTCACCAGGTCCACCGGCTGAGTCGCCGAGCTGGCCTGCTCGGCGAGCAACTGCGGGTCGGCCAGCGTGCCGTTGAACGGGCGCAGGACGTCCACGATCGCGTGCGCCGTGCCGATCAGGGCGGCTCCGGATCCGGCCTGGGTGGCGTCCAGCGTGTAGTGGTACAGGTAGCCGGGCACCAGCACGTCGGTGCCGCCGAGCTCGTTGACCGAGGCGCGCCGCGGCGCGTCGGCGCGCAAGGCGAACGTCTGGTGCTCGCCAAGTTTGGGGTGCAGGCCGGTGGTGGTCCACCGGACCTCCCAGCGGCCTTCGTCGCGCGCCATCTTCAGCTGGCCGTCATAGGTCCAGGTCCGGTTCTTGGGCAGGTGCCAGGTGAAGCGGTAGCCGACCGTGCCGGTGTCCTCGGCGTACTTGGCGTTGAGGATCTGCGTGTCGAGGTGGCTCGCCTGCAGCCCCGCCCACGCGGCGTTGAGCGCTTCGCGGGCCTCGTTGGGGTTGTCGCTGAGTTGGGCGGCCGTGGCGGTGTCGCCGATCGCCAGGGCGGCGAAGAACTTTTCGGCCGCCGGGCCGGGGCCGTCGGGTCGCGGGGTGCACCCGGACGTCGCGATGGCCGCGAGGAGCAACCCGGCCGCCACGATTACCAGTGGGGTTTTTGTGACCATTGGTACAGATGTTATGAAGCTCGGCTGCGGCACCGGGGTCGACACACCGAGATCGGACCGTGATGTAACGCGGGCGTTCCGCCGAGTGCGCGGCGAGCCGCGAATTCGGTGCCGGGTGTGCGGCTGGCCGCACCCTCGCGCGGCGACCGCCCAGCGCCCGGGACCCCGGGCGTTCGGCGGCAAGCGGGTCAGTCCAGCAGCACCGTCGCGAAGGTGCCCACCTCGGCGAAGCCGACCCGGGCGTACGCGGCGCGAGCCACCGTGTTGAAGCTGTTGACGTAGAGGCTGGCGGTGCGCCCGCTGCCGACGATCACCGCGGCCACCGTCGCGGTCCCTGCGGTGCCGAGGCCAAGGCCCCGCCACTCGGGGTGCACCCATACGCCCTGGATCTGCCCGACGCCCGGCGACTGCGAGCCCACCTCGGCCTTGAAGACGACCTGGCCCTGTTCGAAGCGGGCCCACGCGCGGCCCGCCGCGATGAGGCTGGCCACCCGGCGCCGGTATCCCCGGCCGCCGTCGCCGATGCGGGGGTCGACGCCCACCTCGCCGATGAACATGTCCACCGCGGCCACCAGGTAGGCGTCCAGCTCGTCCGGCCGGACCTGCCGCACCCCGGTGTCGATGTCGCAGTTGGGGTGGCGGGACAGCGCCAGCAACGGCTGGTGATCGCGCACGTCCCGGGCCGGGCCCCACGCCGACTCGAGCCGTTCCCACATCCGCATCACCAGATCGGCCCGGCCGACCAGGGAGGAACAACGGCGGGCTCCGCTCATCGCCTCGTCGGCGAAGGCGTCCATGTCCGCCGGAGTGCCCCGCAGCGGAATCAGGTTGGCGCCGGCGAAGCACAGCGACTCGTCCGCGCCGCGCAGGGTCCACAGTTCCCCGCCGATGGAGTTGGGGTCGATGCCGTGATCCGCCACCCGGGCCGCGACCATGCACGACCCGACCGGATCCTCGTCGAACACCCGCCAGACGGCGGCGGCGTCACGCACCACCGACACCCGTCGCTCGCCGACAAGGCGGAAGAGGGGCGGAGCCGACATCTGGCGAACTCTCTGTGCTGCGAACTAAAGGACCGGGAAATCGGACCCCATCAGCTTACGGTCACGATCGGCGAACCGCTTGATGTTGTGTCAGGACCGTGATCGGTTCCCATCTCCGATGCCAGCCGCATGGCCTCCTCGATGAGCGTCTCGACGATCTGCGCTTCGGGCACGGTCTTGATCACCTCGCCGCGAACGAAGATCTGTCCCTTGCCATTTCCCGACGCGACGCCCAGGTCGGCCTCGCGCGCCTCGCCGGGGCCGTTCACCACGCAGCCCATCACGGCGACCCGCAGCGGGACGTCGAGGCCGTCCAGCCCGGCGGTGACCGCGTTGGCCAGGGTGTAGACGTCGACCTGGGCGCGCCCGCAGGACGGGCAGGACACGATCTCCAGACCGCGCGGCCGCAGGTTCAGCGACTCGAGGATCTGGATGCCGACCTTGACCTCTTCGACCGGCGGCGCGGAGAGCGACACGCGAATGGTGTCGCCGATCCCCCGCGACAGCAGCGCACCGAAGGCGACCGCGGACTTGATGGTGCCCTGGAACGCCGGACCGGCCTCGGTCACGCCCAGGTGCAGCGGGTAGTCGCACTGCGCGGCCAGCTGCTCGTAGGCGGCGACCATCACGACCGGGTCGTTGTGCTTGACGCTGATCTTGATGTCACCGAAGCCGTGCTCCTCGAACAGCGAGGCCTCCCACAGCGCGGATTCGACCAGCGCCTCGGGGGTGGCCTTGCCGTACTTCTCCATGAACCGCTTGTCCAGCGAGCCGGCGTTGACGCCGATGCGGATCGGGATGCCGGCCGCGGCCGCCGCCTTGGCGACCTCGCCGACCCGGCCGTCGAATTCCTTGATGTTGCCGGGGTTAACCCGCACCGCGGCGCAGCCGGCGTCGATGGCGGCGAAGATGTACTTCGGCTGGAAGTGGATGTCGGCGATCACCGGGATCTGGCTGTGCCGCGCGATCTCGGCGAGCGCGTCGGCGTCCTCCTGACGCGGGCAGGCCACCCGCACGATGTCGCAGCCGGCGGCGGTCAGCTCGGCGATCTGCTGCAGCGTCGTGTTGACGTCGTGGGTCTTGGTGGTGCACATGGACTGCACCGAAATCGGATGGTCGCTGCCGACGCCGACATCGCGCACCATGAGTTGGCGCGTCTTGCGGCGGGGGGCGAGCGTGGGCGCCGGAGCGTCCGGCATGCCCAGGCCAACGGACACTTGTTTCCTTCTCTCGTTACTGGAAGAGCCTGATCGGGTTGACCAGATCAGCGGTCACGGTCAGCAACATGTACCCGACCACGAACACCAGCACCACGTAGGTGGCGGGCATCAGCTTGAGGTAGTTCACCGGTGCGGCCGCGACCATGCCGCGCGCCGATCGGACGAGGTTGCGGATCTTTTCGAACGTCGCGATGGCGATGTGGCCGCCGTCGAACGGCAGCAACGGCACCAGGTTGATTGCGCCCAGGATGAGGTTCAGCTGGGCCAGGAAGAACCAGAACGCCACCCAGAGCCCATGGTCGACGGTGTCGCCGCCGATGATGCTGGCGCCGACCACGCTCATCGGGGTCTGCGGGTCGCGCTGTCCACCGCCGATGGCGTGCACCAGGGCGCCCACCTTGGTGGGGATGGTGACGAGCGCCTTGCCCACCTCGCCGGTCAGGTCCCAGGTGAACGCGAACGTCGCCGGCACGGCGGAGAACACCCCGTAGTGCGTGGGTGCGAGCTTGACGGCGGCGACGCCGATGGCGCCGACCGTCGACGGCGCCGCCTGACCGCCCTGCCCGGTGGGCCCGTTCGTCAAGAAGCGCTGGGTGGGCGTGACGTCGACGTAGGTGGTGATCGTGTTGCCGCCACGCTCGACGACGACCGGGACGGTGCCGTGCATCTTGCGGATCGCGGCGGCCATGTCCTCGAAGGTGGACACCTGGGTGTCGCCGACCTTGACCACGACGTCGCCCGCGCGGATCCCGGCCAGCGCGGCCGGACCGGGGCCGGTGCAGTCCGCGATCTTGCCGGGGGCCACTTCCGGTGCGACACAAGCGGTTTCGCCGACGACCGCCCTGGTCGGCGGATGCAGGTTCGGCAAGCCCCAGATCAGGGCGATGCCGTAGATCAGCACCAGGCAGATGACGAAGTTCATGCCCGGCCCGGCGAACAGCACCGCGACGCGCTTCCACGTGTCCTGCTTGAACATCGCGCGGTCGGTTTCGTCGGGCGCCAGCTCCTCGACCGAGGTCATCCCGGCGATGTCGCAGAAGCCGCCCAGCGGCACGGCCTTGAGGCCGTACTCGGTCTCGCCGCGCCGCGTCGACCACAGCGTGGGGCCGAACCCGACGAAATAGCGGCGCACCTTCATGCCGGTGGCGCGGGCGACCCACATGTGGCCGCACTCGTGCAGGGCCACCGAGATCAGGATGGCGAGGGCGAACAGCACAATGCCGATAACGAACATCATCTTCGCTGCAGGACCTTTCTCACACCATTCCGGAGGCGTTGACGGACGCCTCGGTGGGCCGTGCGTGTGCGACGGCGCGTTGCGCCCGCTCCCGCGCCCAGCGCTGCGCGTCTAGTACCTCATCCACGTTAGCGGGTGAAACCGCCCATTGGTCCGCGGCGTGCAGCACGTCCGCGATGGTTTTGACGATGGCGGGGAACCCGATGCGGCCTTGCAGGAACGCCTCGGCGGCTTCCTCGTTGGCCGCGTTGTACACGGCGGTCATGCAGCCGCCCGTCTGGCCGGCGTACCGGGCCAGCTCGACGGCGGGGAAAACTTCGCTGTCCAACGGCTCGAATTCCCAGCTAGAGGCGGTGCGGAAGTCGCAGGCGGCCGCCGCCCCCGGAACCCGGGCCGGCCAGCCCAGGGCCAGCGAGATGGGCAGCTTCATGTCCGGGGGGCTGGCCTGGGCGATGGTCGACCCGTCCACGAAGGTGACCATCGAATGAACAATCGATTGGGGGTGCACGACGACCTCGATGCGGTCGTAGGCGATGCCGAACAGCAGGTGCGTTTCGATGAGTTCGAGGCCTTTGTTGACCAGCGACGCCGAGTTCAGGGTGTTCATCGGGCCCATCGACCACGTCGGGTGCGCTCCGGCCTGCTCCGGGGTGACGCCCTCGAGCTGGGCGGCGGTCCAGCCGCGGAACGGCCCGCCGGAGGCCGTCAGCACCAGCTTCGCGACCTCCTCGGGGGCGCCGCCGCGCAGGCACTGCGCCAGCGCGGAGTGTTCGGAGTCGACGGGCACGATCTGACCCGGACGCGCCGCCTCGAGGACCAGCGGCCCACCTGCCACCAGGGATTCCTTGTTGGCCAGCGCCAGCCGGGCGCCCGATTCCAGCGCCGCCAGCGTCGGCCGCAGGCCCAGCGCGCCCACCAGCGCGTTGAGCACGACGTCGGCCTCGGTGTCCTGGATCAGGCGGGTCACCGCCTCAGGGCCGCGGTAGGGAACGTCGGCGATCTGCGCCGCGCGTTCGTCGGCGACGGCGACGTTGGTGACGCCGGTTTCGGCGCGCTGCCGCTGCAGAATGTCCAGATTCGCGCCGCCCGCGGCCAGGCCGACCACCTCGAAGCGGTCCGGATTGGCCGCCATCACCTCCAGCGCCTGGGTGCCGATCGAGCCGGTGCTGCCCAGCACCAGCACGCGCAGGCGGCCCTCGGGCGTCGCGATTGTCACCCACTCATTGTGCCTGCTCGGTCCAGCGACGGGTGTGCCAGAATCTCCCTACCAGCCGATCACGAAAGGGACTCACCGTGGCCAGTACCGAGGTGGAACAGTTCACCGGCGTCGACACCGTTGAGGTGCCTTCGGCGGCGTGGGGCTGGAGCCGGATCAATCACCGCACCTGGCACATCACCGGCCTGGTCATCTTCGGGTTCCTGCTGGCGATGCTGCGCGGCAACCACGTGGGCCACGTCGAGAACTGGTTCCTGATCGGCTTCGCCGCGTTGGTGCTCGTCGTCCTCGTCCGCGACCTGTGGGGCCGCCGGCGCGGCTGGATCAGGTAGTCGCCGCCCTAACGTTTCGCCCGGCGATACCGGGCGCCGCCGACCACGAGGGCCGTCAGCGCGAGCGCGGCCACCGCCCACGGCCAAACCCCGTGTTGATGCACCCAGCCGGCCAACGCCCCCTGAACGCGCCCGGCGGCCGTGATAACCGCATCCCGCGGGTCCGCGTTGGCGCCCAACAGGCGCACCTCGTAAGCGCCGTAGTAGCAGACGTACACACCGACCAGCACCAGCAGCGCGCCGCTGATTCGGTCGACGATCGGCAGGATGCGCCGCAGGTGGTCGACCATCGCCGAGCTCGCGGTGGCCGCGGCCACCGCGAGGACGCCGACGACCAGCGTCAGGCCGCCGATGTAGGCGAGGTAGATCGCTACGGCCGTGACGATCGATCCGCCCCGCAGGCCCGCCGCGGTGACCGCCAGAAACGGTCCGACGGTGCAGGAGAGCGAGGCGATCGCGTAGCTGACGCCGTAGGAGTACATGGAGCCGAGCCGAACCGTGGGCGCCCACCGCGGGCCCACCGGCCGCGGGGTGAGCGCCGACAGCCCCCGGCCGGACAGCAGCCAACCGCCAAGCGCTACGAGAATCACGCCGACGATCACCGTGGCGTACGGCACGTACCGCTGCACGGCGCTCGCGGCCGACACCGTCAGCACGCCGAACGAGCCGAACACCGTCAGGAAGCCGAGCGCCATGCCCGCGGTGGCCGCCAGCGCCCGTCCGGCCGCGGCCAACCCCTTCCGCTGGCCCCGCACCACCAGCAGGAGGTACGCGGGCAGCATGGCAAACCCACACGGGTTCAGGGCCGCCACCAGCCCGGCGGCGAAGGCCAGGCCGACGAGACCCTGATCCATCAGGACCTCAGCGCGGCAACCCGGTCAGACAACTCCTGCTGTGGCATCGCCGAAGTCGGGTTGTTCACGAACGTCGAGCTGCCGTCCGCGCGGTAGAACCCGTAGGCGGGCTGCCAAGGGACGTTGTAGCGCGCCCAGATCGCGCCATCGGTGTCGTTGAGGTTGGTGAAGTTCAGGTTGTACTTGGCGACGAAGTTCTGCATCGCCGCGACGTCCGAGTGGGCCGCGACGCCTACGAAGGTGACGCCGGGGTTGGCGGCCGCGACCTGGCTCACGCCCGGGGCCTCGGCGTTGCAGAACGGGCACCACGGCGTCCAGAACCACAGCACCGCGGGCCTGCCCTGCAGGCTGGCGCCGTTGAACGGCGCACCGCTCAGGGTCGTCCCGGTGAATTGCAGGCGGTCGTCGGCGGCCGCCGAGCGCGGTGCGTCGGTGAGTCCGAATATCAGAGCGGAGGCGAAAAGGGCCGCGGCCAACAGCCTGAGCGGAGTCAAGAACCGAACAATCATGGCATCACCTCGTTTGCTGGTGTTATGCCTGATAGACGTGCGGGGCGCCGCCCGGGTTCACCCTTCGGCGGCCAGCTGTCCGCAGGCCCCGGCCAAACCGCCCGCGCTCCAGCTACCCGCCTTCGGCGGCCAGCTGTCCGCAGGCGGCGCTGATCTCGCGGCCGCGGGTGTCCCGCACCGTGCACGACACCCCGTGCGCCCGGACCCGGCGGACGAACTCCCGCTCCGCCGCCTTGGGGCTGGCGTCCCACTCGCTGCCGGGGGTCGGGTTGAGCGGGATCAGGTTCACATGCACCAGCGGGCCGAGCACCCGATGCAGGCGTTTGCCCAGCAGGTCGGCGCGCCACGGCTGGTCGTTGACGTCGCGGATCAGCGCATACTCCACCGACACCCGGCGGCCGGTGACGTCGGCGTAATAGCGGGCGGCGTCGAGCGCCTCGGCTATCTTCCACCGGTTGTTGACCGGCACCAGCGTGTCGCGTAATTCGTCGTCGGGCGCGTGCAACGACAGCGCCAGCGTCACCCCGAGCCGCTCGTCGGCGAGTTTGCGGATGGCCGGGGCCAGGCCGACGGTGGATACCGTGACCGAGCGGGCCGAGATGCCGAAGCCGTGCGGCGGCGCTTCGGTGATGCGACGCACCGCGGCCACCACCCGCGCGTAGTTGGCCAGCGGCTCCCCCATGCCCATGAACACGACGTTGGAGAGCCGGTCGCCGAAATCGTCCCGCAGGGCCACCGCGGCGGAGCGGACCTGCTCCAGGATCTCCGCGGTGGACAGGTTGCGGGTCAGCCCCCCCTGCCCCGTCGCGCAGAACGGGCAGGCCATGCCGCAGCCGGCCTGTGAGGAGATGCACACGGTGTTGCGCTGCGGGTAGCGCATCAGCACCGACTCGAACGTGGTCCCGTCGGTGCCGCGCCACAACGTCTTTCGGGTCTGCCCGGCATCGCAGGTGACCTCGGCGGCCGAGGTGAGCAGGTGCGGGAACATCGCATCGGCGATCCGGTTCCGCACGGCCGCGGGCAGGTCGGTCATCTCGCGCGGGTCGGCGATCAGGCGGCCGTAGTACTGATGCGCGAGCTGCTTGGCGCGGAACGCCGGCAGTCCGAGTTCGGCCACGGCGGAGGCGCGCCCGTCCGCGTCGAGGTCGGCCAGGTGCCGCGGCGGCTTGCTGGGGCGGGGTTCGGTGAAGACCAGTTGTTGGACCATGTCCAGTCCAGTATCGGCCCTTCTCAGGGCACGAGTGTCAGCACCGTCCACGCGGCGACCGCCGACGGGAGCACGCCGTCCAGCCGGTCCATCAGGCCGCCGTGGCCGGGCAGTAGTCGGCCCATGTCCTTGATGCCCAGGTCGCGCTTGATCTGCGACTCGACCAGATCGCCAAGCGTGCAGGTCAGCACCAGGATCACGCCCAGCACCGCCCCGATCCACAGCGGCTTGCGCGCCAGGAAGGTCGCGGTCAGGATCGCCGCGGTGATTCCGAAGACGAGCGAACCGGCGAAACCCTCCCACGATTTCTTCGGGCTGATCGCGGGCACCATCGGGTGCTTGCCGAACAGGACCCCGACGGCGTAGCCGCCCACGTCGGAGGCGACGACGGTGACCATCAGGCAGAACACGCGGCCGGCGCCGTCCTTGGGGTAGACGAGCATGGCGCCGAAGGAGGCGAACAGCGGCACCCACGCGGCCAGGAACACCGTCGCGGAGGCGTCGCGCAGGTAGTTGGCCGACGGGGACCCGGCGAAGGGCTCAGGTCGCTTGCTGTTGTCCTGCATGAACAGGCGCCAGACGTTGCACACCACCACCGTGCCGCCGAAGCCGGCCAGGGCGCCGGCGGCGTGGAACGGCCACGTCAGCCAGACGGTGGCCTGACCGCCGATCAGCAACGGGATCAGCGGGATGACGTATCCGGCCTCGCGCAGCCGTCGCACCACCTCATGGGTGGCGACGGGGATGGCGATCGCGACGATCGCCACCCAGAAGCGGGGGGCGAAGACCAGCGTCACGATGAGCACGCCACCGATCCCGGCGCCGACCGCGATGGCCGCGCGCAGGTCGCGTCCCGCGCGCGAGGTCGTCTTGGCCGGCTGCGCGGTCTTCTTGCCCTCACGCGCCGGCTCGTCGGGCGTGCTGGCTGCGCCGGTGGTTGCCACGGACCCGGGTGAACTTAGCTGCTGAGCGGCCGCTAGACCTCCAGCAGCTCGCCTTCTTTGTGCTTGACCAGGTCTTCGATCTGGGTGATGTACTGGTGCGTCGTCTTGTCCAGGTCCTTCTCGGCGCGACCGACCTCGTCCTCGCCGGCCTCGCCGTCCTTGCGGATGCGGTGCAACTCCTCCATCGCCTTGCGGCGGATGTTGCGCACCGACACCTTGGCGTCCTCGCCCTTGCCCTTGGCCTGCTTGACCAGCTCGCGGCGACGCTCCTCGGTGAGCTGGGGCACCGCCACCCGGATCAGGGTGCCGTCGTTGGTGGGATTGACGCCCAGATCGGAGTTGCGGATCGCGGTCTCGATCGCGCCCAGCTGACCGGCTTCGTAGGGCTTGATCACGACCAGCCGGGCCTCCGGGACGTTGATGCTGGCCAGCTGCGTGATGGGGGTGGTGGCGCCGTAGTAATCGATGGCGATCCGGGAGAACATGCCCGGATTGGCGCGGCCGGTTCGAATGGTTGACAAGTCGTCACGGGCGACCGCTACGGCCTTCTCCATTTTCTCTTCCGCGTCGAAGAGAGCCTCGTCAATCATTGCGCCGCTCCTTTCCCCCGCAAGCGGGAGGTGCCCCCACATCACTGCGTTCTGCATCGTCGCCAGGGCGAATCATCGTTCGCGCTTCCCCTCAGGTGGTGACCAGTGTCCCGATTTTCTCACCGGCGACCGCGCGGGCGATATTCCCATTGGTCAGCAGGTTGAACACCAGGATCGGCATGCCATTGTCCATGCACAGGCTGAACGCGGTGGCATCGGCCACCCGCAGCCCCCGGTCGATGACCTCGCGGTGACTGATCGCGGCGATCAGCTCGGCTTCGGGGTTCACCCGCGGGTCCTCGGTGAACACCCCGTCGACCGCCTTGGCCATCAGGACGACGTCCGCGCGGATCTCCAGCGCGCGCTGCGCGGCCGTGGTGTCGGTGGAGAAGTACGGCAGCCCCATGCCGGCCCCGAAGATCACCACACGACCCTTCTCCAGGTGGCGGACGGCGCGCAGCGGCAGGTAGGGCTCGGCGACCTGCCCCATGGTGATCGCGGTTTGGACACGGGTGACGATGCCCTCCTTTTCCAGGAAGTCCTGCAGCGCGAGGCTGTTCATGACCGTGCCGAGCATGCCCATGTAGTCCGAGCGCGTGCGTTCCATGCCGCGCTGCTGCAGTTGCGCGCCCCGGAAGAAGTTGCCGCCGCCGATGACGACGGCGACCTGGACACCGTCGCGCACCACCTCGGCTATCTGGCGGGCCACCCGCGCCACGACGTCGGGGTCGAGGCCGACCTGGCCGCCGCCGAACATTTCGCCGCCGAGTTTGAGCAGGACTCGGGAATATTTGGGCCGGGGTCGCGGCTGCCCGGCAGCTGATCCATTCTCCGTCGCCGTGGGCTCCCCGGACTCCGTCATCAGGCTCCTCGCATGAGAGTGCCATCCCGGGGTGACGTCTCCGGAACGGCATTTCACATCCTGCCTCATCGCAGCACAACGCGGCGTCGGCGGGGTGCATTATGCGCAGAGTTGGCGATTGCGACGGCTTTTCGCGGCTGTCGGCCCAGGTGAGGCCGCCCGATCCGGCGGTTTCACCACCGCCGGGCCGCGAATGTTTGAGCGGTACCCGGCAGGGGGAATCCGCACCATCGCGGTGGGGATTTCACGGTCTTGAGAAGCAAGGGCCAGCCTCATCGCATGACCGGGCCGGTCGCCTTGGCGATCGGCAGTGAGCGCGGAACGCTCAGGTACGCCTACGAGGAGGAACTGATCCATGGCGGACAACAACTCGGGACCTGCTGAAGCCGTCAAGGGCGTCGTTGAGGACGTCAAGGGCAAGGCTAAGGAGGCCGTTGGCGCGGTGACGGGTCAAGACGACCTCACCCGCGAGGGCCAGGCCCAGCAGGACAAGGCTGAAGCCCAGCGCGACGCGGCGAAGAAGGAAGCCGAGGCCGAGGCGGCCCGCGGCGGCGCCGAGGCCGCTGAGCAGCGCCAGAAGGCCAATCAGTAGCTTGCTGGGAGGATGGGTCCGGTCTGTGAAAACGGACCGGGCCCATCGGCTTTTTCGGGATGGGACGGGCGGATCCGGTTAGCCAGGCCGGTGTGGTCGCCGGCTAATTCAACACACTTTGCATAATTTCGCGGCGAGCGGGTAATCACCGCTGCGCTTGCAGACATCTCCCTGAGGTGCCTACGGGCCGGGGAACCCACACGAAGTTTGGGGGAGATGTCCTTGGACGTACTAGTGCTGACCGACGCGGATGACTTCGATCGCGCTCTGCCGCCGCTGAATTCGTTTGCGCGAATCATGCGGCGAGCGCCCCTCACCGGTGACGGCCACAGCCCTCGCCATTCCGGCGACGTCGCCATTGTCGATGCTCGTGGCGACCTTGCGGCGGCCCAGACCGCCTGCCGCCGCCTGACGACGGACACTCCCGCCACCGCGGTGGTGGCAGTGGTGTCGCGAGCAGACGAGGTGACGGTCGACGGCGAGTGGAACGTTGACGACGTCATGCCACCCGGTACTGACGCCGGTGAACTACAGGAACGGCTGGGACGGGCGATCGCTCACCGGCGCAGCGCAATCAACGGCAGCCTGAAGTTCGGTGCCCTGCTATTGCACCCGACCAGCCTCGCCGGGTCGCTGGAAGGCAAGGACCTGGGTTTGACGCTGACCGAGTTCAAATTGCTGAGTTTCCTTGTGCAGCATGCCGGTCGGCCGTTTACCCGCACGCGGCTGATGCACGAGGCGTGGGGCTACGACTGCAACGGCCGAGTCCGTTCGGTCGATGTCCATATCCGGCGCCTGCGCGCCAAGCTTGGGTCCCGACATCAATCGATGGTCGACACGGTCCGCGGCGTGGGGTACATGGCGACGACTCCCCCGCACCCGGAATGGATCATCAGCGACGAGCCGACGCCGCTGACGGGGGCCACGCCGGCGCACTGAAAATCCCTGCGCCCGAAGCGGTTCGCGTCAGCCGAAGAGCGGAAACGCGCGCTTGCGCGCGAGCGCGTCCATCCCTTCCTGGATGGCGTCCTGGACCTCGCCGTACTTGCGCTCGACATAGGCGTCGTCTTCGGCACGCTCGGGGTCGTGGTCGAGTTCCACGGCCGGCATGAACCGGGTCCTGATCTTGGCCGGCAGCGGCAGCTGCGGCAGCGCCGCCGGCGCGATCCCCCACGGCAGTGAGATCGCCAGCGGGAACACCTTGAGGCGCAGCAGGCGGTCCAGCTGTAACGCCTTGGACAGCTTGTCGCCGCGGATCAGCACCGGCATAGCGTCGGCGCCGCCGACGGTGGCGATCGGCACGATCGGCACACCGGCCCGAATCGCCATCTTCACGAATCCTTTTCGGCCCGCGAGGTTGGCTTGGTCGCGCTCGGTCCAGGGGCGCAGCGAATCCACTTCCCCGCCGGGCCACAGCGCGACGTCACGCCCCTCGGCCAGGGCGGTCGCGATCGCGTCGGGGGCCGCCGGCAGCACACCCATCGAACGGAAGTACCGGCCGATCACCGGTATCGCCATCAACGCGTCATGTGCCGTGCCGTGCAGTGGACGATCCTGCCCGAAACGCCGCCACCACTGCAGACCCACGGTCCAGGCGTCCCAGACGAAGGGAGCGCCGGAGTGGATGCCCACCAGTAGCGCCGGCGGCGCCGGGATATTTTCCCAACCGTCGATTTCCATTCGAAACCAATAGTCCACCAGCACGTTCCACAGATATTTCTGCCGCTGCAGAGTGGTCTCGTCCTGGCCGCTGAGATCCCACCTACCGGCGCGCTCGGCGACCCAGCCGCTGACTCCGCCGTCCTGGCCGCTGCGCCGCTCCTCCATCGTCGCCCGCGCCTCTTCGGCGTTCAGCTTCGCCTGTTCGCGTACTTCGGCTGGCCTGTGATCCGGGTTACTCATGGGTGCGGTGTACCCGATTCGCGCGCGCACGATTCAACTCCCGCCCCCAAATGCGGAACTCCCCGCGTCGCACGCGACGCGGGGAGATTTCCGCAAGCCGGATCAGGTGTGGGACGGGGCCGGCGGAGCACCCGGTGCCGGGCTGGCATTCGGGGCGGCGCCAGGCGCCGAGCCACCCTGCACATTCGACGTCCACATCAAGATGTCCTGCATCCCGTCGTTGTAGACGACGCCGTTCGGCGGCGCGCCCGTCACGTCGAAGTACAGCGTTCCGGTCGACTCGTTACCCTGCGCGATCGGCGCGGGGTTAAGGCCGTTGGGGGCCCCGACCTTGTCGATCACCCGGTAGTTCTGGCCGTTCGGGCCGCGGGCGATGAAGTCGTTGACCATCGGGGTCACGAGCCCACCGTCCGACCGGGCGGTAACGTCGGCCTGGTAGAGCGTTCCCTTGGGCGTGTAGCCCGGAATCGCGACGTTGCTCGGCTGCAGGTTGCTCACCGTGTAGTTGGTGATCAGCGGCCCGTCGACGAGTTGCTCGCTGGTGCCGAAGCCTTGGATGTTGGGCGGCGCGGCGGCAGCCGTCGACGCGGCGAAAACGCTCGCCACCGCTATACCCCCGGCCGCGGCGGCTGTCTTGATGGCCCTCTTGGTGACCTTCATTGCTCATTCCTTTCGTGTTGAACAATCGCCCCCCGTAAGGGCAATACACACACGAATCGCAAATAGCCATTCGCCTTCCTGCCTAAACATGTGAATCCGCCGAATGGCGGAATTAACGCAGGTTAGCTGGTGAAAAGCGGTTCGTTTGTTGGACAGCACCTTTCGCATCAGCTTTTAACATCCGTATCGATATTCACGCCGGGTCACTGGCGCAACGCGAGCGATTAGCCCCCGCCCCGGCGGGTAGTCGGAGCGGGACTGAACCGACGGGGACGAAAGGGGCCGTCGATGGAACGCGGAAGCTCCAAGCACAGCCCGCGCGAGGACGACGAACTCAAGCACGAATTGGACGGCACGCTGCGCGGAAACCGGCCCAGTCGCGCCGAGGAGTGGCGTGATGCCGAGCCCCCGGCCGACGACGACCCCGACGTTCCCACGGCGGGCCCGGTGACGCGCGAGCCGTAAAACCCGCGAGCCGTTTGCTCGCAACAATTCTCGAACACGAATAGAGGAAACAGATGGGCTTTGCGCCTCAACAACAATCACCTCCTGGCGTCCAGGCCGAGATGAACCCGGTTCCCGACTGCGGCGAAAACAGTTACCGGGGCTCGGGAAAGCTCACGGGTAAAAAGGCGATCATCACCGGGGGCGACAGCGGCATCGGCCGCGCGGTCGCGATCGCCTTCGCCCGGGAGGGCGCCGACGTGCTGATCTCCTACCTCAATGAGGACGACGACGCTCGCGACGTCGCCCGCCACGTGGAGGGTGCCGGGCGAAAATGCGTGCTGGTTTCCGGCGACCTGTCCGACGCCGCGCATTGCCGCGCCGTCGTGGATCGAGCCGTCGAAGAGTTCGGCGGCGTCGACATTCTGGTCAACAACGCCGCATACCAGATGATGCACAAAAGCCTCGACGAAATCAGCGACGAGGAATGGGATTACACGTTCCGGCTCAACGTCGGCGCGTACTTCCATCTCGCCAAGGCGGCCGTGCCGCACATGAAGGCCGGCGCCTCGATCATCGGTAGTTCATCGGTCAACTCCGACACGCCCAACCCCACCCTGGCACCCTACGCGGCAACCAAGGCCGCCATCGCGAACTTCTCGGCCAGCCTCGCTCAGCTGCTGGGCGAGAAGGGGATTCGGGTCAACAGCGTGGCTCCCGGCCCGATTTGGACACCGCTGATTCCGTCGACCATGCCGCCGGACAGCGTCGAATCGTTCGGTGAGAACACGCCGCTGGGCCGCGCGGGACAACCCGCGGAGCTCGCCCCCATCTATGTGCTGTTGGCCTCCGACGACGCGAGTTACATCTCCGGCGCGCGGGTGGCCGTTACCGGAGGCCGACCAATTCTCTAGCGCAGCAAGCTCTTAGGAGCGGTCAGGAGCCGCGGTTTTCACCCAGCTCGTCGACGATCGGGCTCTGGACACCGATGTCCTTCGCGCCTTCGGCGAGCCCGGGCTTGGTGTGGGTGCGACGCGCCGCGGCCTTGTCTCCGTCCTGGGTGTCGCGATCGTCGGCGATGGTGACGGACGCGGCGACCTGGGTGGCGTTGTTGTAGGTCTCGGGCGGAATGCCCCGCAGCGCGCGAATCGTGTTGTCGTCGCAGCCATTGCGGCCGGCGGCGGCAAGCAGATCCTGCTTGTTCGCCGGAAAGTCCACATCGCTCAGGCATTGACGCAGCTGACTTTGGGTGGTGGACGCAACCATGGCTGTCGGAATGCCCGCAAGCCGGGGACCTAAACGGGGCCGAGGGGTGCGGTCTCGGTCACATCGGCGCGGCCGCGGTCCTCAGCGGCCGCGGACCCGGCGATTGTGCTTCTTGATCGCGTCGACCAGCTCCGCTTTGCTCATCGTGGACCTTCCCGGGACGTCGAGTCGGCGCGCCAGCTCCAGCAGATGCTTCTTGCTTGCGTTCGCGTCCACCCCCTCGGCGGACTCACCGGAGGCTCGCGGACCACCGCTCTCGGCGCGCTCGTCCGACGGACCCTTCTTTTCTTTGGGCTCCCAATGGTCGCCGACCTTTTCGAAACTGTGCTTGAGGGCGGAATAGGCCACCCGGTGGGCGCGCTCTTCGCTACCGTATTCGTCGGCGGCCGCGTCATGCGTCTTGGCGAACGTGCGTTGCGCTTTGGCGTTCGAGCGCCGCAAAGTGGTGATTGCCGCCCGGTCATCGGGGTAACCGACCAGCGGCGACACGTCACGCGCACCCGAGGAGGATTC
>NZ_LZIX01000322.1:0-39581 GCF_001666955.1 Mycobacterium sp. E735
CGGCTCGCCTTAACCGGGGTGTCTTCGAACAATTGCATCTCGTCGAGCAAATGCCCGTAGTCCGGCTCGTCGACCCCCATCATCTGCTGGATCGCCTTCGACGACAGGCCAACCTTATGGCCCAGCACCCGAGCCCCCTCGGCCACCCGCTGCCGGATGTTGATCAGCTGGATCTCATAGGCATCGACGACGTCGATCTCCGGATGAACAGCGGTCAGCGGAGCGATCGGTGAGCGGCTCCGCCCAGCCTGCGCCAACTGGACAGCTAGCTGGTGGTGTAATTCCCTGCTAAGCACGAGAATTGGTTCCCTCAGCATTTGCAGGTGAAGTCATTGCCTTGGCGTCCATCCCGCCGAGTGGGCCGGTCCCGATCTCGGCGTTATGGGCATGTGCGAAGTGGTGAAGACCGAAGACGGCGTCCATGCCATTGCGTAATCCCATGTGGTCTTCGCAGTGGTTGACCGCCCGCTTGGCCAGTGCGAGACCGAATTGGGGCATCGCCGCGATACGCGTTGCAAGGCCGAAGGTTTCATCGCGTAGCTGCGGCCGTGCGACGACTCGATTGACCATACCGATTTCGTAGGCACGCTGCGCGCTGAACCTCTCACCTGTGTACAAGATCTCCTTGGCAAACCGGGGTCCGAGCACCCAAGGGTGTGCGAAATATTCGACGCCCGGAATGCCCATGCGCACAACGGGATCGCTGAAGAAGGCATCATCGGCGGCCACGATCAGGTCACAGGCCCAGGCAAGCATCAGACCACCGGCCACACACGCGCCTTGCACCATCGCGATAGTGGGCTTCGGGATTTCGCGCCACCTTCGGCACATCCCAAGATAGACCTCTGTCTCCCGCGCAAAACGTTGGTCGCCGCCTGGCTTGTCGACGTGGTCCCACCACAACACCGCCCGATTCTCATAGCGCACGTTGTGGTCACGTTCGGGGGTGCCGATATCGTGACCGGCGCTGAAGTGCTCGCCGGCACCCGCCAACACGATCACCTTGATGTCGTCATCGTCCACTGCGCGCCTAAACGCTGCATCCAGGGCGTAGGTCATCGCCGAGTTCTGCGCATTGCGGTAACGCGGACGGTTCATGGTGACCACAGCGACTCCGGAGGTCACTGCATAGGTGACCACTTCGTCTACATCTGGCGTGTCCATGTTGATGCCTTCCGTCATCACGCATTCCGGTTCTGACCATCATCAGCGCAGTCGACCCGCAGGCAGTAGTCGGTTTCCATACACTGGGAGTCATCTCGATCACAGCTGGTGGGATGCGTGCCGGCAATCCGTGCGGCGCCGCCTCGTTACTCAGCGCATCCCGACTGTCGGGATTACCGATCCGGTACATGCGCCGTTTCCGCGTAGCGTCAACGCTATGCGCTTCTCGTTGCGCTTTGAGCGGACATGTGCCGCGCCAGCGCAGATCGTTTACGACCTGCTCACTGATGTCACGCGGTGGCCTGAGTGGCTAGGCGGTGTGCGGGCCGCGGTCTGGGAGTACCCCGGAACGGCCAACTCCCGTACCGGGGCTATACGTCGAATCACCATGAGCGGCTTGACTATGCGCGAAAAAATTCTGATCGCTGACCGCCCCTACCACCACGCCTATACCATCCTCTCGGGAATCCCCGTCACCGATCACCGCGCCGATGTTCATATATCCACTACGTCTCGCGGATCTCACATCGTATGGAAGGCAACGTTTCGGAGCCGCATTCCGCTCACAGGGCCGCTGATCTGGCTCATGCTGCGCGCGAGCATGCCCACGATGGTGACCGCTCTCGCCCGGGGAGCCGAAGCGCAGCCGACGTAGCCACCGTGCCGGTGAGCATGGATTGCCACCGGTCTCGTCTACAGGATCAAGATGGCCCAAAGCCATTTACCGTCAGCCTCCTTGGTCATTACACGCGGCCCGATGGCGGGCTGGGTTTGGTGCCCCGCGTGGTGGCCGGAGCCAGGCCGTTGTCTTCGCATCGCCGATCACCGCCACCCACACGTGCGGGCGGGTGACCGGAAGTCGTTGATGTTAGCCACTCGCCGCGCAGGGGAGAAGGTTAGGCTGCACGATCTACATGCGGACCAGGGTGAACGGATACGTGTAGGTTCCCGCCGGCGACCCGTTACAACCCGAGGAAAACGAGGAGTCCAACGAGCCAGCAAGCGCGGACGCATCCCATGCGTAGACGTCGTGCGTGGGTATCACGGGGCCGTAGTAGATGTCACCACAACGCAGACCGTCGGGAACGTCGACACTCAAGGTATAGCGGCCATCGGCGAACCGAGCGGTGCCGGTGTACTCGAATGCCCTGGCTACCGGTTGGGGTATCGCGCTCACGCTGACACAGTCACCGCTGCACGACGAAATCGCCCAGATCCAGGTATGGAAGTCGTACCTGCCGGTGATCAAAAGCTGGTAATTGCCGGTTCGCATCTCCGCGTGGGCCACGGGCACGAGCCCGAAGGCCGCCGCCGCCAGGCAGATACCCAGTATGAGCGCCTTCAAGTTCGCTCCATTCTGTTTGGGCCGAAGGATCAGACGACATGCCGTTACCCACCGCAATGGCGGACTGCCCTCGGCGGGGCCGCTGGTCGCGGCTCACATATGCGAGCCGCCGTCCACACGGACTTCGGTGCCGGTGATGAAATAGGCGTCGGGACAGCCCAGCATGGCTACTACGGCGGCTACAGCGTCTGGTCTGGCGAAGATCGCGCCGTCAGCCAGTGGAAGTACGGGCTGAACCTTGCCGAACAAGGAAAAGTCGACGTCAGCAGGTAGGCCCGGACCTACGCTCTGCTTCGATTCTCCTGTGCCATCAGTCATTCCGGAGGAAATTGACCCCGGCTGCACCGAGTTGAACCGGATTCCCTCTTTGCTGAACTCCATTGCCAACGCATGTGTCATCGACTGAATTCCGCCCTTGGATGCGGCGTAGGCGGACATATACGGGTGAGCAAAGGCCGCCGAGGTGGAGCTGAAGTTGACCACGGCTGGACCGACGCCCTCGCGTAGGGCCGGGATCGCCTCGCGGGTCATCAGGAAGGTGCCGACCAGGTTGATACGGAGTACCTGCTCAAAATCGGCCACGGTGGTGTCCAGGAAATGGGCCGAGCGCAGAATCCCCGCCGCGTTGACCAACGTGTCGAGACCTCCCAGCGCCGCGAGCGCCCGGCCGACACCGTCGCGGACGGACTGCTCGTCGCCGACGTCCAACGTCACCGTGGCGAGCCGGTACGCGTACGTGTCGGCCTTGGCCACCGTGTCCTTCAACCCGGACTCGCTGATGTCGGCGGCCACAACTCGTCCGCCTTCCTCCAGCACGCGCAGCACGGTTGCTTGTCCAATGCCCGAGCCACCCCCGCTGATCAAAACGCGGCGATTCGCATATCTCTGAGGACTGTTCACAACGGGGATGGTGCTCCGCGGAATCGGCAATGTCAGCCGCATGTCCCGGTGGGTGGTCCTCTCCTAGGCGGGGAGGGGCCCGGTATGGACCCGGTTCGGGTGCCCTCGCATGGGATCCGCAGCGATGGATAGGCGTCCCGGTAAGCGGGACATCGTGTGGTTCACGTCTCACCCGACTGGGAGGGTTCTGCTCGACGCAGCTCGGACCGATGTGGTGCAGGGCGTGACCCGAGCTGCGATGTCTGGTGTCGACGAGGTGAAGGAGCCACAGCCGGTGATCACGAAGGCGCCCGACCGTTGGTCGCCGGGGCTTTCGTCGTTTGGCGCCAAGCTGGCTGGGCCCATGCAGGCCATCGGGGGACTGGCCGCGATGGCGGCCGATGCGGCGAAGTTCGCTGTCCGCAGGCCGTTTCAGGGACGAGAGTTCCTGGATCAGTCGTGGTTTGTCGCACGCGTCTCGCTGATGCCCACGCTGCTGGTAGCCATTCCATTTACCGTGCTGGTCAGCTTCACGCTCAATATCCTGCTGCGCGAACTGGGTGCGGCCGACCTTTCGGGGGCGGGTGCAGCCTTCGGGGCGGTCACCCAGGTCGGCCCCCTGGTCACGGTGCTGATCGTGGCGGGCGCCGGCGCCACGGCGATGTGCGCCGATCTGGGCTCGCGCACCATCCGTGAAGAGATCGACGCGTTGGAAGTGTTGGGAATCAATCCCGTTCAACGATTGGTCACCCCGCGCATGCTGGCATCGGGACTGGTGGCACTGCTGCTCAACAGCGTCGTCTGCATCATCGGCATCCTGGGCGGCTACACGTTCTCGGTGTTCGTCCAGGACGTCAACCCGGGTGCATTCGCGGCGGGCATCACCCTGCTGACCGGGGTGCCCGAATTGATCATTTCCTCGGTCAAAGCGCTGTTGTTCGGTCTCATCGCCGGCCTGGTGGCCTGCTACCGCGGGCTGACGATCACCGGTGGCGGCGCCAAAGCTGTGGGCAACGCCGTCAACGAGACGGTGGTATACGCGTTCATGTCGCTGTTTGTCATCAACGTCGTGGTGACGGCTATCGGCATCCAGATGACGGCGAAGTAGGCAGACGGTGACGCTGCGAGCGGCATATCCGGGTCTGGCCCGAGAAATCAACAGACCGATCAGCGCGCTGACCGGCATCGGTGACCACGTCGCGTTCTACGGGAAGGCGATCGCCGGGGCCCCGTTTGCGGCCACCCGCTACCGGCGAGAAATCATCCGCTTGATCGCCGAAATCAGCATGGGCGCTGGCACCTTGGCGATGATCGGCGGGACAGTGGTCATCGTCGGATTTCTCACCTTGGCGACGGGTGGGACGCTGGCCATCCAGGGATACAGCTCGCTGGGCAACATTGGCATCGAGGCGTTGACCGGCTTTTTGGCCGCGTTCATCAACGTCCGTATCTCGGCGCCGATTGTCGCCGGCATCGGCTTGGCGGCCACCTTCGGCGCCGGCGTGACCGCCCAACTGGGCGCCATGCGCATCAATGAGGAAATCGATGCGCTCGAAAGTATGGGGATCCGGCCCGTTTCCTACCTAGTGAGCACACGGATCGTCGCCGGTATGCTGGCGATCACGCCGCTGTACTCGATCGCGGTCATCTTGTCGTTCGTGGCCAGCCAATTCACCACCGTGGTCGTGCTGGGGCAATCCGGTGGGCTCTATGGTCACTACTTCTCGACGTTTCTGAACCCAACCGACCTATTGTGGTCATTTCTGCAGGCGATCCTGATGGCCTTGGCCATCCTGTTCACCCACACCTACTACGGCTACTTCGCCAGCGGGGGACCCTCGGGTGTCGGGGTCGCGGTGGGTACTGCGGTGCGCACTTCCCTGATCATCATCGTGTCGGTCACCCTGCTGGTTTCGCTGGCCATTTACGGCGCCAACGGCAACTTCAACTTGTCGGGCTAGGGGAAGAAAGCTGATGTGGAACAACACTGTTCGCCCCTTGCTGGGTCTGGCCACCGTCGGTGTGATCGGCGCGATCGTCGCTGCCACCATCGTGTTGTTCGAAGGCGGTGCCATCGAATCGGTGCCGGTCACGGTGCTATCGCCCCGGGCGGGACTGGTGATGAACCCGGACGCCAAGGTGAAGCTGCATGGTGCACAAGTGGGCAAGGTCTCCTCGATCGACAACCTGCCCGACGGCCGGGCCGCGATTCACCTGGCGATCAATCCCTCCTGGCTGAATCTGATTCCCGCCAATACCGGCGTCGACATCGAATCAACGACCGTCTTCGGGTCGAAATTCGTGCAACTCATCCCACCGCCCGATCCCTCCCCCCAGTCGCTGAAGGCGGGCCAAATCCTTGACTCTGAGCATGTCACCGTCGAAATCGACACCGTGTTCGAGCAATTGGTGTCGGTGTTGTCGCAGATCGAACCGGAAAAGCTCAATGAGACCCTTGGCGCTCTCGCGCAAGCGTTCAGCGGCCGCGGTGACAAACTCGGCCACACCCTGGCCGATCTGGACGCCCTGTTGACCAAGATCGACCCGAGCCTGACCTCCCTGAGGCACGAACTCTCGGTGGCCCCACAGGTGCTCAACGCCTACGCCGACGTGGCCCCCGAACTGGTTAAGACGGTTCAAAACGCGACCCGGCTGAGCGACACCGTGGTCGACCGGCAGCGTGATCTCGACACCGCGCTCATCAGCGCGATTGCGCTGGCCGACATCGGAAACGACGTGCTGGCGGACAACGCGCAGGCGTTCACTGCCGTCCTTCATCTGCTGGTCCCCACCACGAACCTGACCAACAAATACAACCAAGCCATCACCTGCGCGCTGGCCGGCCTCAAGCCGCTGGCCACCGGTCCGCCCCTGCCCGTACCGGGTGTCCTGTTGCTGGATTCGTTTCTGCTGGGCACCGAACGTTACCGGTACCCGCAGAACCTCCCCAAGGTCGCGGCGACGGGCGGTCCGCAATGCATGGGCCTACCAGACGTGGGCTTCGGGCACCGCCCGCCCTACCTGGTCACCGACATTGACGCCAACCAGGCGCAGTACGGAAACCAGGGAATCCTGTTGAACTCCAATCGTCTTAAGCAGTGGCTGTTCGGGCCGATCGACGGGCCGCCGCGCAACACCCCACAGATCGGGATGCCGGGATGACGGGCTCGGTCGGGACGACCGTCAAGTTCGGGCTGTTCGCGGTGGTGACTATTGTGCTGACGGCTGCCCTGTTCGCCATCCTCGGCCAGTACCGCACAGGTTCGACATATGGCTATTCCGCGGTGTTGAGCGATGCCTCCAGCCTTAAGGCCGGTGATTCGGTGCGTGCCGCCGGGATCCGGGTCGGCACGGTCAATCATGTTGCGCTGCAATCGAATAACACCGTGCTGGTGAGTTTCGACGCGAACCGCGAGGTCAGGCTCACTACCAGCACGCGAGTCGCGGTGCGTTACCTCAACCTGGTCGGGGATCGCTACCTTGACCTGCTCGACGCCCCCGGTTCTGCCGGGATTCAGCCGCCCGGATCGCGGATTCCGATAAACCGCACCGAGCCGGCGCTGGACCTCGATTTGTTGTTGGGTGGGCTCAAACCGGTGATTCAGGGGCTCAACCCTCAATCGGTGAATGCGCTGACCAACTCGTTGATCCAGATTCTGCAAGGCAGCAGCGGCGATGTGGAGTCGTTGTTCGCCAAGACCTCGTCCTTCTCCAACGCCCTGGCCGACAACGGGCAAGTGGTGCAGCAGTTGATCGACAATCTCAACGAGGTGGTCGCCACGGTGGCCAAGGACGGCGGCAAATTCTCGGCGACGGTCGGACGCCTCGAGCGGCTCATCACGGACTTGTCGGCTGACCGTGATCTGATAGGCGACGCCATCACCGCGCTCGACAAGGGAACCGCGTCATTGGCCGACCTGCTTACCCAGGCCCGTCCGCCGCTGGCCGGTACCGTCGACCAACTCAATCGGCTGGCTCCGTTGCTCGACAATGACAAGGCGCGGCTGGACCTCGCTTTGCAGAAAGCCCCCGAAAACTACCGCAAACTCGTGCGGTTGGGCGCCTACGGAAGTTTCATCAACCAGTACCTGTGTGGCATCTCCATTCGCGTCACCGACCTTCAGGGCCGCACGGCCGTCTTCCCGTGGATCACCCAAAACACCGGACGATGCGGGGAACCCTGATGCTGAAATATCGCGGCACACAACTCATCCGGGCCGGCTTCATCGCGTTCGTGCTGATCGTGCTAGTCATCATCATCGGCCTGCACCCCCAACAGCTGTGGTCGATGGCTACCTCCATCCGGTACCAGGCGCTGTTCACCGAGGCCGGGGGCCTAACTGCAGGCAACGACGTCCGAGTGTCGGGCGTGAAAATGGGAACGGTCTCCGACGTCACGCTCAGCCATGGCAAAGCATTGGTGACCTTTAGCCTCGACGCCAATGTGCACCTGGGATCGAGCACGACAGCCCACATCAGGACGGGCACCCTGCTGGGTGCGCGGATGCTGGCCTTAGAGCCCGCAGGCGCCGGCAGCATGCACTCCTCCGATGTCATCCCGGTACATCGGACGACATCGCCATACTCCCTGACCGACGCCGTCAGCGACTTCACCGCCAACACCGCCGCCACCGACACCGGCGCGCTCAACGCATCCTTGGACACATTGGCCGAAACGATCGAGCGGATCACACCACGACTGGGGCCCACGTTCGACGGCCTGAGCAGACTGTCGCAATCGTTGAACAGCAGGAATGAATCGCTGGCCCATCTTCTCAAAAGCGCCGCCGATGTCACCGGCATCCTGTCGGAACGCAGCCAGCAGGTCAACACCATGTTGCTCAATGCCAACGACCTGCTCGGAGTCCTGAATCAGCGTCGTTACTCGATCGTCAACCTGCTGGCCAACACCTCGGCGCTGGCCCAGCAACTCTCGGGCATGGTGGCGGACAACGAAAAAGAACTCGCGCCGACACTGGCCAAACTCAACTCGGTCACCGCGATGCTGGAAAAGAACCGCGATAACATCGCCAAGGCGATCGTCGGATTAGCCAAATACCAAGTAACCCAGGGCGAATCGGTCAACAACGGCTTTTATTACAACGCATTCGTCGGCAATCTGATCCCGGCGCAGGCCCTGCAACCGTTCCTGGACTACGCGTTCGGATTCCGGCGGGGCGTCAATGCGGGTCAACCACCCGACAATGCCGGACCGCGCGCGGAATTCCCCTGGCCGCACAACGGCATTCCGGGAGGACGATGATGGCGACCGGGGTGAACAAGGCGTGGTACACCAAGGCGCTGCTGGTGACATTGGTGGGACTTATCGCTGCGGGAACGGCTTTCGTGGTACACGCCGAAGTGTTCGGGCCCATGGTGATTACCGCATATTTCCGCTCCGCGACCGCCATCTACCCCGGCGACGAGGTGCGCGTGGTGGGGGTCAAGGTTGGCACCATCAAGTCCATCGAACCCCAGGGGACCCAGGCCAAGATGACACTGGCCGTCGACCGTGATGTGCCGATCCCGGCCGACGCCAAGGCCGTGATCGTGGCACAGAACCTGGTGGCGGCCCGGTATGTGCAGCTGACCCCGGCTTACGAAGCCACGGGAACCGGCGGTCCGACGATGGCCGATGGGGCGGTGATCGGCGTGGAGCGAACCGCGGTACCCGTCGAGTGGGATCAGGTCAAAACGCAACTGATGCGGCTGGCCACCGAATTGGGTCCCGCAAGCGGCCTTTCCACCAGTTCGCTCGGGCACTTTATCGACAGCGCGGCCAATGCCATGGACGGCAACGGCGACAAGCTTCGGCGGACGATCACCGAGCTGTCTCAGGTCGGGCGCATCCTCGCCGGCGGTAGCGGCAACATCGTCGACATCATCAAGAATCTTCAGATCTTCGTTACCGCCCTGCGCGACAGCAACGTCCAGATCGTCGAATTCCAGGACCGCCTCGCAACGGTGAGCAGCGTCGTGGACGGCAACCGGTCAGACTTGGATGCCGCGCTGACCAACCTATCCTCGGCGGTCGGTGAGGTGCGCCGATTCATCGCCGGAAGCCGAGACCAGACCGCAGAACAAATTCAACGACTGGCCAACGTGACGAAAAACCTGGCCGACAACCGCATGGCGGTGGAAAACCTTCTGCACGTGGCGCCCAACGCAATCGCCAACGGCTACAACATCTATAGCCCGGACTCCGGAACGGCACGGGGAGCCTTCGCCATGTCGAACTTCGCCAATCCGGTGGCACTGGTGTGCTCGGCGATCGGCGCGGTGAAGAATGCCACCGCGGCCGAGACGGCGAAGCTGTGCGCCCAATACTTGGGCCCCGCACTGCGTTTGATCAACTTCAACTACCTACCGATCCCGTTCAACGCCTATCTGGCCAAATCGCCGAGCCCGGACAACCTCGTCTATTCGGATCCGAACCTGATGCCCGGCGGGCCGGGCGGAGTCCCCCCCATCCCAACCGATCCACCCGCAGTGTCGGCCTACACCGGCGCGGGCGACATACCACCCCCTCCGGGATGGGAATTGCCGCCGGGTCCCCCGGGGATCTACGCCCCTAACGGATTACCCGCTGACCCTTCGCCAGCGCTGTTCCCCCGTGCGCCAATCCCACCGGGAGTGCCCCGGCCGGCCCCAGCGGCCCCCGGCCCGGCCAGCCTGCAGGACATGCTGCTGCCGGCTGGTCCGCAACCACCGCTGCCGACCGCATCCCAGCCCGGAGGCACACCGTGACCGGATCGCGATCAACGCGGCGTCTCGCAGCGATCGCGTCATGGGTGGTGTTGACGGCAACCGGATGCGCTTTCGATGGCCTCAATTCACTGCCTCTACCTGGCACCGTCGGACGAGGCCAGGACGCGGTGACTTACCACGTCCAAATCGCTAATGTCGGTACGCTGGAATCTAATTCGCCGGTGATGATCAACGACGTCGTCGTTGGCAGCGTGGGCAAGATGACGCTGCGCGATTGGCATGCCGACGTGGATATCTCGGTGCGTCCAGACGCCGTGGTGCCGGCCAACGCTCTCGCCAGGATCGGCCAGACAAGCCTGTTGGGCTCGATGCACCTGGAACTGAACCCCCCACCGGGCGTGCCCGCGGCCGGCAGGCTCGCACCCGGGGCGACCATCGGTCTGCAACGCTCCTCGACCTATCCGTCCACCGAGCAGACCCTGTCCTCGCTGTCAGTTGTCGTCAACGGCGGGGGACTGGGCAAGGTCGGAGGCCTCATCAACGAGTTCAACGCGGCACTGGGCGGGCGCGAGGACAAGATCCGCGATCTGCTGACGCATTTGAACGACTTCGTCGGTGTTTTGGATTCCCAGCGTGACAACATCAACGCATCCATCACGGCATTGAACGCCCTGGCCGGCACCCTTGCCGGACAAAGCGGTGTCATAACCGAAGCGCTGCAACGGATTCCGCCCGCACTGGACGTTCTGATCAAAGAGCGGCCAAGGATCACGACCGCGCTGGATAAATTCCGGGTGTTCAGCAACACGGCCACCGGATTGATCAACGCCACGCACGACGATCTGGTCGCCAACCTGAAAAATCTGGAGCCGACCGTGCGCGCACTCGCCGACGTCGGCCCGAGCCTCGACACCGTCCTGGCCTTCGCGCCGGCATATCCCTACCCGCAGAACTTCATCGACCGCGCGATCCGGGGCGACTATTTGAACGAGTTCATCACTTTCGACTTCACGATCCCGCGGCTCAAGAGGGGACTGTTGCTGGGCACACGATGGGGGCAGGAGGGAGCCACGCTGGTGCCCGCCCCGGGAGACCCCTGGTATGCCACCTTCACCAAGGACCCGCTCACCGCGCCCCTCACGGCCCCGCCGAACGCGGTGGCCACGCCGCCCATGGCCGGTCCGCCAACGCCGGCCGGCGCCCCGGTGACCACCCAGCAGCTCAGCCAGCCACCGATCCCGGCGCCGACCGATTTCGTGCCACAGGATGTGGGGGACCGCTGATGTTGACGCGCTTCGTCCGAATTCAGCTGACCATCTTCACCATCGCGTCGGTCATCGGGATGACCGTGATGATCGTCGAATACCTGCAAGTGCCCACCCTGCTGGGCGTCGGCCGCATGCGGGTCACGCTGGAATTGCCGGGCACCGGCGGACTTTACCGGTTTTCCAACGTGACCTATCGAGGAGTGGAGGTCGGAAAAGTCACCGACGTGCGGCCCACCCGCGCCGGCGCCGAGGCCACACTGTCGTTGAACACCAGCCCGCAAATCCCGGCGGGTCTGCGCGCGGAGGTGCTCAGCGTGTCGGCGGTCGGAGAGCAATATGTGGACCTGCAGCCAGCGACGGCGGCAGGACCTTACCTACATGACGGCTCCATCATCCCCGCGGCACACACCTCGATCCCACAGGCCGTCGGACCGATGCTGGATCAAGTCAGCACGCTGATCAACAGCGTCCCCAAGACCAAGATCAGCGGTCTGCTCGACGAAACGTTCAAGGTCTTCAACGGATCCGGGTACGACGTCGGGTCGCTGCTGGACTCCTCGTCACAACTCGTCGGCGACGCCAACACCAACGCCGAGCGGTCACGCACCCTCATCGACGACAGCCGGCCCCTGCTCGACGGCCAGGCGCAATCGGGCGGCGCCATCCGCACGTGGGCACGCAGCCTCGCCGGCGTCAGCCAACAACTCGTCACCGACGACCACCAGACACGGACGCTGCTGCACGGGGCTCCAGGGGCCGCCGATGAGGCGTCACGCCTGTTCAATCAGGTCAAGCCGACGCTGCCGATGCTCTTGGCGAACCTCACCACGCTGGGCCAGGTCGGTGTCACCTATCACCCCTCCCTCGAGCAGCTGCTGGTGTTGCTGCCGCCCACCATCGCCGCCACTCAGTCCTACGGCGCACCCAAGAACAATCCCACCGGATACTCCCTGGGCGACTTCACCCTTACCATCGGCGACCCGCCCGCATGCACGGTAGGGTTCTTGCCGCCGTCGTCGTGGCGGTCACCAGAGGACACGACGGTGATCGACACTCCCGACGGGCTGTACTGCAAACTGCCGCAGGATTCACCCATTGGGGTACGCGGCGCCCGGAACTACCCGTGCATGGGCCATCCCGGCAAGCGCGCGCCCACGGTCGAAATCTGCAACAGCGACAAACCTTTCGAGCCGTTGGCGATCCGCCAACACGTCCTGGGTCCCTACCCCCTCGATCCGAACCTCGTCGCGCAGGGCGTCCCGCCCGATGACCGCGTCAGCTTCGGTGACCAAATCTTCGGACCACTCGAGGGCACCCCGCCGCCGGGACCGCTGCCGCCAGCGGCCGGCCCCGCGCCCGGGCCCCCGCCGGATTCGCCGCCGCCCGCCCCGGCCGCAGCGCCGCCACCTGACGGTTCCGAGGGGCCCGCCCCGGCTGCCGCGCCGAGTGCATACACACCTCGGCGGTCCGGCCCATCGGTTGCCGTCGCAACCTATGACCCACGAACCGGCCGGTACGCCACCCCCGACGGCACCGTGTATCGCCAATCGGACCTGGTCCCCCGCGCCGGTACGAGGTCCTGGAAAGACCTCTTCCCCACATGAGCGGCCGCTCACGCCGACGTCTTCGGACCGCAGCCCTCATCGGCGCCGTCGTGGTCATGTCGCTAAGCACCGCGCCCCTCGGCAGCGCGGCCGGCGACTGGGGCCTGAACGGCACCTACACGGCGACATCCAACGGGGAGTGGACCAAGACCAACGAGATCTTTCACAACGAGGCCAGCATCCGAAGTATCTGGACGATCAACACGACCTGCAGTTATCCCACCGAATGCACCGGCACGGTAGTCAGCGACTGGGGTTGGCGCGCCCCGATCTATCAAACCGGCGGTGTGTGGTTCGTCAAGCACATCGTCGACAACTGGCAGCCCTGCCCGGATGGAACCGCGGCTCAGGGATTCCAGGTCTTCAGGTTCGTCCCCACCAACCCCGACGGAGATGCCGTCGATCCAACCTCGGCCGTTCTCACCGGCGCCGACGAGACGACCGGCGTCAGCGGCGCCTGCGGGCGAAGTAAGACGTTGTTCATCAGCATGCCGTTCAAGCTCGTCAAGAGTGGGTGAGGGCCGAGAATGAAACCATCCATCACCTCGCAGCATTCGGGTCGTCTCGCAGACCTACGCCTCAAAAGACGCGCGACGCGAGCGATCCTGCCCGTGGCCATGGCGGTGACGGCCCTCCTGGCGTGCACACCCGTCCACGGGTGGGCTGGACCGTCCACGTGTGACAACCCAACCTGCGTCCCGGGTATCACCGGAGGTGTCGTGCTGGGCGCGCCGTGCCCGGATACCACCCACTTCGTGTTCGGCACCACCTCGTGGGGCCGGTTGGTCTTCTGCGGATCTCCGCGGCGTTATGAACCCCGGTACTTCCGTTCCCCCTCGATGTGGGGAATCAAAGAGGAGAACTCCAACTGCGAGGGCTTCGAAAACTCGGTCGCACAAGCCCCCGATGGCTTGTTCCTCACATGCCTGTCTGTCGACGGTGCACCCCGCTGGGTTCGTGGCGACACCTAAATCACCCCATATGCCGGTGGCGAACAATATGCTCGGGCGTCCCGCGCAGTCCCTAGCCGGGCTGGCGGTTGCAATCCTCGTTGCGACGGCCGCATCCGCGACGCCCGTTGCCCGTGCTGACGAGCCGGTGCTGCACCACGTCACCTACACCGTCACCGCGCAGCGCCGCGTCACCGCAGACATCTACTTCCGGGACGCCGATCCGCCCGGCTGGGCCGAATACAGCCACGACCCGTACCAATTCAGCCCTAAGGTCGAGGCCGACGTGGGGCCAGCCACACGGTGGACCCGGGACGTCTGGTTGGCAGCTCCCGATGAATGGGCCATGGTCGTCGCCACCAGCGGGATGTCGCCGGCCACGCCGGACTTTCACTGCGAACTCGCCATAGACGGGGCAGTCGTGGCCACCAACAACGGCGTCAAAGGCGCATTGTGTTCGGTGCGCCACTGGTAATTCGGTGCTCGGCAGGCGCCGAGGTGAATGCTCACTCAGCGGGAACTGCAGTCCAAGACTGCGCCGCACGACGCTACCTTGTGCGCTACTAGCCGCTTGTATCAACCAATCGCCCGGCCAGCTTCGCTCGCACGCGGCGGAAACGGAGAGAGCACGGCAATGCCCGCCGCCAGTTCGTTCCCGAAACGGGACGCGAGTCCTCTCGATGTCACCTCCGAGCGGCCCGTCGATGCTCAGCTTCTCGAGGCAGCGGAGGCAGAAGCTGCCGAAGCCGAAGCGCTCGCCGCCGCTGCCCGGGCCCGCGTCCAGTCCATGCGGCAACACCAACAGTCAGAAGCAACCGACACCGCATCGGCAGAAATCGCTGAGACCCCAGCCGACGATGCGTCGGCAACTCCCGCGGATGACGTCACCGATCGGGACATCACCGATGCCACTGAACTGCCCGATCAAGGCGGCAAGGCGCCCCGGCGGCAGAGAAAGACATACTTCCACCGCCCGAAACGAACCACGATGGTCGCGTCCGTCGGGATGCTCTGCACCGCAGCGCTTCTCGTCGCGAGTGCTGTCATGGTCCGACACCACAATCAGCTGCTAGACAAGCAACAGCGTGCCGCGGAATTCACAGCGGCCGCACGACAAGTCGTGGTCACCCTGATGTCGATTAGCGCGGACAGCGCCAAAGACGACGTACAGCGCATCATCGACAGCTCGACCGGGCAGTTCAGAGATGACTTCCGCGGCGCGGCCGCGGAGTTCGTCAAAGCCGCTCAGACCGCGAAGGTCTCGGCCAAGACGACCGTGCAAGCCGCGTGCCTGGAATCCATGACCGAGGACACCGCAGTCGTGGCCGTTGCCGCCAGCTCCACGCTCTCCAATACCACCGGCGCCCCCGAGCAGCCGCGTTCTTGGCGGCTCAGCGTCAAACTGGCCCGAGACGGCGGGAAAATCAAGATGTCAAGCATGGAGTTCATCCCATGACCATCGGGCAGCTCGAAAACGACAACCTCACCAACGTTGAACTCGCCCTCGCAGGGGCCAGCGACGACCAGCGCGACGACACTACCGGTGACGATCAAAGGACGACCGCAGACGCCGCCAGCGAGACGCGCCGCACCCGGATACGAACCGCACTATCGCACTGGCCGCTACTCATCATCGGTCTGCTGTTGGTAGCGGCCGCCGCCGCAACCGCCACACTGTACTTTGGCCAATATCGACACGACCAGCAGACCAACGACGCTGCGGCAAAGGCGGTGATCGGTGCCGCAACCGAGGGGACCGTCGCGCTGCTGTCCTACACACCCGACAAACTGGAAAGCGACCTGGCCGGTGCAAAGTCACACCTGACCGGTGACTTCTTGACGTACTACGGCAAATTTGCCGACCAAATCGTGGCGCCCGCAGCCAAGCAGAAAGCCGTCAATACCCAAGCAGCGGTCAAGCGCGCGGTCATCAGCGAGCTGCACCCAGAAACGGCCAGGGTGCTGGTCTTCCTCGATCAGACCACAACGAGCAAGGATCAACCTGAGCCGGTCCAGACCGCCAGCAGCGTCATGGTCAGCTTGATCAAAGTCCATGGCGCATGGCTTATCTCGGCGTTCGATCCCATCTAGAACTGCCCTGGCTCCGGGACGGGGTTGAATCCGCCGAACGAAACATTCATCATGCATAGTTATCGGCCACGAGACAATGACCGGTGTCGCATTCTCATTGAGGAGATGATTGATGGCCACCCCTGAGACCCCGTCCCGCTACACTGTCATTTCTGCGGATACCCACGCCGGCGCCGACCTCCTCGAATACAAGCCGTACCTCCCGAAGGCGTTCCACGACGACTTCGACGCGTGGGCCACGACGTATGCCAGTCCTTTCGATGACTTGATCATCGCTACCGCAAAGCGCAACTGGGACCATGAGTTGCGTATTTCCGAGATGGACGCTGACGGGGTTGCGGCAGAGCTGTTGCTGCCCAACACTGTTCCTCCCTTCTTTCCGACGTCTCCCAACATCACCATCTCGTTGCCCCAGAACCGAGCAGAGTTCGAACACCGCTGGGCGGGCGTGCAGGCGCACAACCGATGGCAGGTCGATTTTTGTTCGCTGGCACCCGCACGCCGGCGAGGACTGATCCAGGTATTCCCCAACGACGTCGACGCCGCGCTGGACGAAATTCGTTGGGGCAACGAGCAAGGCTGCTTCGGTGGAGTGCTGCTGCCCCCAGTATCGCCGGGCGACCCCAATGTCGCCCCGCTGTTCCACACTCGGTATGAGCCGATTTGGCAGTTGTGCAGCCAACTGGATCTGACGATCGTGCAGCACGGCGGTCCGGGAAGTCCGGCAATGCCCATGGATCAGCCGGCATCCAACGCCGTGCTCATCACGGAAATGGCGCTGTGGGCCCAGCGCAGCCTGGGCCATCTCATCCTGGCCGGGGTTTTCGAGCGTTACCCCACGCTACGGTTCGCCCCTACAGAGCAGGGCACACTGTGGGTACAGCAGCAACTGATGACGCTCGATGCGATGGTCCCGACGATGAAGTCCGAAGCCGGCAACCGCACGTACGGCATGTTCGGTGGTTCCTCGGTCGATGGGCTTACCCTCACGCCGAGTCAGTACGCCCAGCGGAACTGCTACCTGGCCAGCGAATTGGCGCCCTTTGAATCAGTGATGATTGATTTCATGGGTGCAGACCACATTCTATGGGGAAGCGACTATCCGCACGAGGAGGGCTTCACTCCTCAATCCAGGCTGGCCATCCGGTGGGCGCTACAGAACAGATCGGAAAGCGAGTGCCGAAAAATTCTGGCGGAGAACGCGGCCCGGCTGTACCGATTCGACCTCGATGCACTGGCGCCGATTGCAGCCGAGATCGGGCCGACCGTGGCTGAAGTGCATACCCCCCTTGAGGACACCGGGTACCGTGCCCCGGCCGCGTTCGGCTACCGCCCCTTCGAGGGGGGACTCGCGTTGAAGCGCCTCGCTCCCCAACGCCGGTAATCGCGCCCTGATACGAGAGTCTCCAAAAGCCGGTTCATAAAGTTGCCCGGGGTTAGGCCCCCGGCCACTGAAGAGAGCGGTCTTCCGCAGCGCGCTGTTCAGACGCACCCCAGTGCTTGACTCAAGCGCAACTTTTCAGGCCTTATGCGGTGGTTTGTTTCGTCAGATCCGCGGTCAGAGATGATGATGGGGGCAGCCCGGCTCGGCACTTTCCAACACGCGATGTCTGGGATGGGTCGTAGGCGTGCTCTATCGGCGATGTTTTGCTTACTCCCGCGGATGAATGAAAACCCCTTCTGCTGAAACGGTTACGCCATCGCTGTCGCTGAGCTGTCCAGCGGCGAAGGTCTTGACCCCTTCGACGCGGTCGACCCAGGCCTCGGCGCGAAGAGGCTTTCGTAGCGAGGTTCCTCGGTGGTAGCGCAGGGTCAGCGTCCCGGTGTAGGCCGGCCGCCCTGGCTTGTGGGCGGTAGCGCCCAGTACATGGTCCAACACCATCGCGCAGACACCGCCGTGCGCGTAACCCGCCGGTCCTTCATAGGCTGCACCGAGGACGAGTTCCGACCAAACCAATCCGTTTCCCTCGTGAATCACGAGTGGGGGAGCCAACGGGTTGCGGACTCCGATCACCGCATTACCTGAAGCCGCGTTTTGCCCGTCGGCGCGGGTGCGCTCGCCGAACGATCCAGGTATCTGCTCGGCGCTCAGTCGGCCTGTGATTGCGTCTATCTCGGCCGTTGTGGAGGCAATAGCGTTGGGCTCCAACTCCGTTCGGATTGTTGCGTCGATGAGTTTGCGAACGGAAATGGCCAGTAGCTCGTATGTAGACGAGGGGTCAGTCATCGGTATACCCAAATCCCCGGTGTCGGCGGTGTCGCTGGCAAGGTCCTCGCCCTCGCTGACAGCGAACCGCGAGCCGGGGCGCGGCGTCCCTCAGGCGTGGCACGCCGACTGTTGGCGTTGCAGCGGGCGTGGTGCGGGCCGCACGCTGCAGAACCGGGGGACGCTGCACATGGAGTCGACGCTTGGCGACTTCGGTGGTCATCGCCTACCAGCGTGAAGTGAGCGGTCGCGGTCCGGAAGGTGGCGTCCCGTCCAGCGGGCATAGCACAGGGACATCTCGGCTGTGCTGTTAATCTGGCAAAATGGCCGAGCCCAGCGATAAGCCGGTGAAGTCGGCACTTGCCGCCACCAGTTGGGCGTTGCTGGGCATGCTCTCTTATGAAGAGGAAGTTTCCGGCTACGACCTGAAAAAATGGATCGACTGGAGCGTTGACCTCTACTACTGGAGCCCGTCGAACAGCCAGATCTATACCGAGCTGAAGAAGCTCCAAAGCTTGGGGCTGGTGACATCACGCATCGAACGTGACGAGGGCACCCGCAGCCGCCGGCTCTACAAGATCACCGCGGCCGGGTTGGACGCCGTCACCGACTGGACCAACAATGCCCCAGTGGATCCGCCGGTGCTCAAACACAGCGTGCTGATGCGCGTGACGTTCGGTCATCTGACGACCCCCGCTCGGCTCAAGGAAATGTTGCAGGACCACGTGGCCTACGCCGAAGCCAGGCATCGCAAAGCTGTCGAGGACGCCGAAGGCGCCGAGGACGAGCCCGCTTGGGCCTACTCAGTGCTCGCGCTGCGCTGGGCGGCCAAGTACTACGCCGCCGAGCGCGAGTTTGCGCTGGAACTGATGAAGGAAATCGACGAGGCCGACGGCTCCATGCAGAAGGCGAAAGGCGGATCGGGCAAATTACGCCCCACGCCCGGGTACTGGCGTGAGGTGGAAAAGCAGGTCCAAGCCAAGCGCCGAGACGACTAACCGCCGCCGGCGGCGTCTCTGGCGGCGATGTAGCCGTATACCAACCCTTGGGCGATCGTTGCGCCCGCGCCGGGATATGTGGCTCCGAACGCGTTGGCGGCGGTGTTACCGATGGCGTACAACCCGGTGATGACAGTGCCGTCTTCGCGCAGCACCCGTGCCCGCTCGTCGGCCTTGAGTCCACCGCAGGTACCCAGGTCGCTGAGCACCATCTTCACAGCGTAGAACGGGCCCTTGGTCAACGGTCGCAGATTGGGATTCGGCGTTATCGTCGGGTCACCGTAGTAGCGGTCATAGGCGCTGCGGCCGCGACCGAAGTCGGGATCCTCGCCAAGAGCAGCGCTTTCGTTGAAACGCGTCATCGTCTGGTTGAACTCTGACGGGGGAGTGCCGATCCGAGCGCCGAGTTCGCGCAGGCTGTCGGCGCGCACCGCGATACCCGCGTCATACCAGGTCTGTGGAATGGGCATGCGCGGAAACAGTTCGGCGCCAAAGACATAGCTGTTGCGGTATTGCTGATCGAAGATGATCCACATTGCTTCTACCGGTTGCCCGGACTGCTCGAGTTCGAGCAATCGCTGACCGAACGACATGTAGTCGGCCGACTCGTTGGCGAAGCGATGCCCATTTTGGTTGACGATGAGGCAGCCCGGAAGTGATCGCTCCGCGAGCATGACAGCGGGCGCCTTGCCCGGCAGCGGCGCGATCGCGGGAAACCACCAAGCCTGGTCCATCAGATCGATGTCTGCGCTGAGTTCTTGGGCGACGCGGATCCCCTCGCCGGTATTTGAGTCGGCGCCCAGGCTGACGTTGGGGTCCAGTGACTCGGACTGAAATTTCCAGCGCATCTCCATGCAGTGGTCAAAGCCGCCGGTGGCCAGCACCACCCCTTGCCGGGCCGTGATGGTCACTTCACGGCCGCCATGGCCGACAACCGCACCGCTGACGCGGTCACCGCTGCCGACCAGGCGCACCAAGCTGGTGTCGGTCCAGATCGGGATCTGAGCGCGCAACACACCGGCGAACAGGGCGGCGGCCAGGGCTTGGCCGCCCGCGGCATAGTGCCGGCCCAGCAGCCGGCCACCGAGACCTTGGGCCAATCGTTTCGCCAGGGTCGGAATCCCCTTGCGCGGCACCCGCGCCACCAGATTGAGCCAACGGTAGTCGGCGCCCGTCGTAGGGATGGTGAAGCCGGCCTCCATGACTCCTGGCCGTAGCCGGCTGCGATATTCGCCCAGGACGGCAGTGTCTAGAGGCCGGCACTCGCAGGTACGCCCGGCTGCGCTGCCACCGGGCTCTTCGGGGTGGTAGTCGGAGTATTCCCGGGCCCAAAAGAGCCGCATCGGAGTCGTTCGCTCGAGCAGCTCGACGGTCGCGGAGAGATGTGTCAAAAACCCCGCGGAACGCGGAGGCGGCGCTGAGCCCGCAACCACGGAGTCAAGATAGGTGGCGGCGCGCTCGGCGGTGTCGTTGGCACCGGCCCGCTGCAACACCGGGCCCGCGGGCAGCCACAGCGCCCCACCGGAACGTGCCGTCGAACCACCCACGTACGAGGACTTCTCGACAATCAGCACGGAGAGCCCTCGGTCGTGGGCGGCGAGTGCTGCGGCCATGCCGGTTCCCGAACCGACCACGAGTAGGTCCACCGTCGTGTCGGACACGGGAAGTCCAGCAGGAATCGTCGCGCTGTGCGTTGTCACGCCTGGTAACGGTAAGCGGCCGGGCCGCTTGGCGGGAAGAGGCGTCCTGATCAGTGGAACACGTGCCCTACACCTGCCGGTCAGTCGGGGTTGAATGGCGCCCATGAATTCGCAGTCCGAAGCCGGCGAAGTTCGGCTGATCGAGGCCGATGCTGCCCCAACGCGATTCGCCCGCGGCTGGCATTGCCTAGGTCTCATCAAAGACTTCAGTGACGGCAAACCGCACGCGATCAATGCCTTCGGCCAGAAGCTGGTGGTGTTTCGCGGCGGTGATGGACAGGTCAATGTCCTCGACGGCTACTGCCGCCACATGGGCGGTGACCTGTCGCAAGGTGAGGTCAAGGGCAACGAGGTGGCGTGCCCGTTCCATGACTGGCGCTGGGGTGGTGACGGACGCTGCAAGCTGGTGCCCTACAGCAAGCGCACACCCAAGCTGGCCCGCACGCAAGCGTGGACCACCCTGCAGCAGGACGGCATGTTGTTTGTGTGGAACGATCCCGAGCGCAAACCGCCCCCACCTGAGGTCGCGATCCCACGCATCGAAGGCGCCACCAGCGACGAGTGGACCGATTGGCACTGGTACACGACCGTCGTGAACACCAACTGCCGTGAAATCATCGACAACGTCGTGGACATGGCCCACTTCTTCTACATCCACGGCTCCCTGCCCACTCATTTCAAGAACATCTTCGAAGGGCACGTGGCTACCCAGTACATGAACAGTGCGGGCCGACCGGACCTGGGTGGCACAGAAGGTCCGCAGTTGCTCGGCACGACATCGGTGGCTTCCTACTACGGCCCGTCTTTCATGGTCGACGACCTGACTTATCACTACGCGGATGGTGACCACCACACCGTCTTGATCAATTGTCATTACCCAGTTGACGCGAATTCCTTTGTGCTGCAGTACGGCATCATCGTCAAGAAATCCGAGGCGCTACCCGATGATGTCGCGGTGCAGACTGCGGTCGCCCTGGGCGACTTCGTCAAACTCGGTTTCGAACAAGATGTGCAGATCTGGCGGCACAAGGCGCGCATCGATAATCCGCTCTTGGTCGAAGAAGACGGCCCGGTTTACCAACTACGTCGATGGTACGAACAGTTCTACGTCGATGTCGCCGATGTCCAACCGGATATGGTGGACCGCTTCGAGTTTGAGCTCGACACCACCCGTCCGTACGAGGCGTGGATGAAGGTGGTCGAGTCCAATATCGCTGCGCAGGCTACCGCCAAAGACTCGGTGTGATGACGGTGGCTTCGCCTGTGAGAGAGGACGAGCGCCTCGCCGACATGCCCATGTTGCCCGTGGTATGTCGGCGCTGTCGAGCGCGAGTGCAGGTTCGTAAAAGCAGCTGGAGCCAGACGAGCGTGCAGTGGACAGCCTCGGCCCTGGCCCGCTGTGAGGAGCGTTCCGCTGCTGCACAGCTAGCGCCATATGGACGTTGTGATCTGTTCCTGTCATGTTCGGCTCTTACCGAGTCGATCACGGATGCCGTGCGTGCCGGCACGCTTACGATCGTCGATGGAAGCGCCGGGACGTCGGCATGACGGCCGGGCCCCGCAGCTCTTGGCCGAGGATCCGCGGCCACGCCGCTTCCTAGGTGGATGACACCGGCATGATGGGGATCTTCTTCATCGCGCTGGCTCTGGGATCAGGGGCGGCCGCGGCCGCTTGATGGTTTGCTTCACCGCGCGTGTACGTCCACACGCAGAATGGTTCTCCTTGGGCAAACTTGAAATCCTTTGGCGGCAAGTTGATGTCGAGTTTGCACCCAGGAAAGAACGGGGCTGAGATTCGCTGCTCAAAAGTGCAGTTCATCCAGGCCCGTGCCGGTGGGTAGAGGCCTTCGTCGGTGTACTTCTGCAGCACTTCGCACCGACGCATGTTGAGCACCACGTGATCGGGGTTGTACACGATGTACTCGCCGCCGTACCCGAGCGTGCCATCGATGCTCAGGCAGGCCAACTTGAGAAAGTCCACTACGTGCACTGGCTCGATCTTGAACACTCTGGCCAGCTTGGGGTATTGGTAATCGATGATGAGTTGATACATGTCGGGAAGCCCGAGCCAGACCTCCTCCTCAGGGAGGATCTTGGTCCACTGGTCGATGAAATAGTTGTGTCCTTTGAGGTACTGGTCCCAATAGGTTTTGATCAGACGTATCAGGGCCGGCTTGGTCAGGTCCTCAGTCTGAACATCAAAGGGAATCGCTTGGTATTGAGCGTTTTTCCAGTCCCAACCCGGAGGGGCGATGTAGCGCCCCATCGGCATCACTTGGCGCATCCCCGCCCGCGACAGCTCCGCGGCGACATCCATGGCCGCGCTAATGCCGACCTTCTCCGAATAGATCTTGACGTGGGCGTAGGGCATGAAGTTCAAGACGTCTTCGAACACTCGCGCTAGGCCCATGAGGAAATCGCGGGAAAAGTCTTGGACGTTGCCGACCTTCCCCATGAAGTCATGGGTGTAGTCGTCATAGTTGAGTTCTTCGGTCTCAGTGGTCATCGGGGTTTCTCCTCAATTGGGCTCGGCTGGTGTCGTGACCTCGTTGGCTGGGTGGTTCAGCCCGCCTGGGGGCGGGCCATCGCATACCTGTCAAAGGGCCACTGTTGGGCGGCACGTCACTGCGCTGGCGTGTCAGATTGCGACATGAATGGCAGAATCTGACAACACGATGTTAGTCCGCAGGGGTGCGGGTCACCATCGCGATCCCGCTCAGCGGGATGCCGTCGCGAGTCCGAGCACATCAGTCAAGGGATTGCCGCGGTTAGGATTGACGTGCAGTTCGTGTGGCGAGGAAGTGAGGCAAGGCTGGTGAGCAGTCCGGCGACGCACGCGGAGCGCCGCGCCGAGGATCTTCGGATGCACATCGCGCTAGCTGCCCGCGACACTTTTCTCGCCGACGGGTCTACCTCGGCGACCGTCGAGCGGATCTGCGAAGCGGTGGGCATTGCGCCGCGTACGTTTCACCGGTACTTCCCGGTCAAAGAAGACGTCGTTATGCCGCTATTCCGTGAATTCGGCAGGCTGAGCATCGAGACCCTGCGTGACGCAGCACCGGACAGCGACACCGTCGAGGTCCTCGTTGCGGCATTTAGCACCGAAGTTCCCCGGCGGGGCCGGATGGAGATCGATCGCAGGTTCATGGCGATGATGATCAGCGATCCCCAATACCGATTGCGGTGGCTGGACTGGGGACAAGACCTTATCGCTTCCATCACCGAGTTCCTTGCCGCCCGGTTCGATCTAGGCGATGACCCATTCACCCGAGAGCTGCCTGCCCAGCTGGTGGTTCAAGCGTGTCGGCACGCCTACGTCCACTGGGTCCAGCACGGCGATTTCGCCGCCCTGCAATCCGCGTTGCGATCCGCCATGCAGATGATCGTAGGAACGCTAGCGTGTCCGGGTGTCTGAGCCGCAGCTCACGGTCGGTCGATCACGATAGATCCAACGTCGTGTAGCTCTCTTAGGCATTTCGTTGCCCCACCACGAGAGCGCCTTCATCGGGCGGTGGCGGGCTAAACGTCACCGCACGTCCCGAAGCCGGCCAAGTCGGGATGCCCCGGATTCGCCGAAATGATCCTTGATGCTGCGCTTTCTGTGCTTAAGCCAATTGGAACGCACTCAGTGGCGCTTCTTCTGGATAGGTAGTGGGTCCGCCGAGGTCGTAGGCAGCATTAAGCGCGGCAATGAATCCAGGGTCGTGCAGGGGATCGCTGGGAGTGTCGAGCTTGATGCCCTTGCCCTTGAGGTCGTCGATCATGATGCCGATGGCCCGTTCGATCGTGATGTCGTCGGAGCCGTCCATGTTCTTTTTGAGTTCCTCGAAGTCGGAGAACACTTCGGCGGACCAGTGGACCAGGAAACGCAACTCGTCGGTGTGGTGGCGGGCGATGACGTCGTCGCCGTTCTTCAGAAGCCAGTGGTCGGGGTCGGCCGGGTCGCCGGCGAAGACGGTGTCGAAGGCCAGCCCCGGCGGAATCTGTTGTTCCAGCGGCCCGTTGGCTTCTCCGCGGTGCACCATCATCTCGTTCTGAACGACCACTCCGCGGTTATTGATCGGCGGCAAGACCCGGGAGGGGGGCTTGAGTGGGCCGTCGGGCCAATAGGTAAAACCGGACCCCTCGTCGAGGGAGAACCAGGTGATGACCTGAGCCATTTTGATGAGGTAGTCGGTGAACAGACCGGACTTGCCCATCACGCTGCACAGCCAGGTGGGGGCGTTCTCGTGGCGTACACCGCGAAAGCTCGGCGAGTCCAGATGGCCGGGATCGCGGTTGGCGCAGGGGCCGTTGATGTTGAACAGCATCATCTCAGGCTTGGCGTACTCGGCGTTCCAGTAGCTCTTGGCGTGCTCGAGGAACGTGGCGTTGTAGAAGCAGTCGTGCAGCTCAGGGAAGAGGATGGCCCCGTAGTTGGCCAGGTAGCCACGGAACGTCGGCGTCAGAAAGAGGTCCAGCGACGGAGTGAATCCCTCGGGGAAGGCACCGCTCATGGTGGCCATCAATTCGTCGGCCGACGCGAAGTGTTGGGCGATGATCAGCTTCCAAGGGCCGTGCGCGTGTACGACATTGAGCAGCCGCTCGCGTTGGTCGGTGGTGTAGACGTTGTCGATTTCGCGCGGCGGGGCGGCGGGCCGCAAAACGTTGGAAAGCTCCATCCGGCGCTCATCCGTAAGCATCAGCGGTCTCCTTCTGCATGTTTGGATTGGTGGGATTGTCTCCGGCACCGTCGTCGTACGGTCGACGCGTGTCCGGTGATCGGGACGTCAAAATGGGAGCGGATTGGCGAACTTGGCGTCCAATGCCGCGCCGATTTCGGCGATGGCGAGCCGGCCGCGGGCGGTCGCGTCGGGGTACATCAGAAAGCCGTGGTAGGTACCCGGATAGCGGGTGAGGGTGGTCTGAACTTCGGCGTCCCGCAGCCGGGCCGCGTATCGCTCACCCCAGTCCCGGATTGGATCGCAGCTACCGGTGACCACGATCGCGGACGGCAGCCCAGAAAGGTCGGAGGCGTAGGCGGGAACCAGGTACGGGTCCTCGGGCGGCCCGGCATCTCCGTCGGCAAGTGCGTGCATGTAGTCGATGTCGTCGCGGGTGAGGAGCGGCGCGTCGGCCGTCGAAGCGACCGACGGGGCCGTCATGTCGCGATCCAGGCCCGGGTACAGCAGCACCTGCGCGCAGATCGCCGGACCGCGGCGGTCACGTGCGGCCAGTGCAACCGCGGCCGCCAACGAACCTCCGGCGCTGTCGCCGACCACTGCGAGCCGGTTGGCGTCGACGCGTAGCTCCGCGGCTCGGCGTGATACCCATTCAGTGGCGGCGTAGGCGTCGTCGAACTGCGCCGGGGGTGCCGCTTCCGGGGCCAGGCGGTAGTCGACGGCGACAACGGTGGACATCGACGCCGAGGCGAGCGCGCGGGCCAGCGGTTCGAACGAGTGGTTGGATCCCATGACCAGGCCGCCGCCGTGGAAATACACCAGCACGGGTGTGTGGGAATCCTTGGTGGGACGGTAGATCCGCGCGGGTATCGGCCCGGCTGGCCCCGGGATGGTGACGTCGGTGACGCTGTCCATCTGTGGCATTGCCTCGGGCAGCGGCGCGGATTCGATCGCGGCTCGCACCGCGGCTAGGCCGCGTTGGCGCATCGGCGGGATCGTACCGAACGACGCGACTCGGGCGGCGGCGTCGGGATCCAGCGGGGGAGTCGGCACGTTAATGCCGCGCGGGGTCGAACCGGCGCTCGGTGCGCAATACCGGCGCCTGTTGGGACGCAAGGATATTGGCACGCTCTTGCATCGCCGACCGAACGTAGTCTGGATGGGTGAGCAGATAGAAACCGCCCTTTGCGGCTTGCTCGAACACCACCGCGGCAGCTGTCAGCGGGTCCATCGCGTCGGCCTTCAGGTCGAGCATGGCCGTACGGTGTGCCTCGGCAGCCGCGACGTCGGTTGCCTCATTGCCGTCGACGCCGCCGGCTGATTCGAAAATGTTGGACAGCACCGGGCCGGGCAGCACCGCCTGGACATGAATGTGGTGGTCGTGCCCGCTGGACTGTACTTCTAGGTCGAGACACTCGGTCATCGCCAGCACCGCATGCTTGCTCACAATGTAGGGCGTTTGCAATGGCATCGCGACGACCCCACCAACAGACGACACATTCCACACCCACGCCTGCTCAGGGCTCGCCATCATTCGCGGCAGAAACGCGCGGATGCCGTAGAAGACCCCGCTGATGTTGATGTCGACGATCCGCTGCCAGTTGACCACCGGGGTGTCCCACAGGTAGCCGAACTGTTCAATTCCGGCATTGTTCACCAGCAACCGCACCGGCCCGACATCGCGATAGGTCTTGTCGGCGAGTTCTTGCATGGCGACGGGATCCCTTACGTCGCAGACCATATCGACCGCGGTGCTTCCCGCGGCGGTGAGCTCCTGGCGCAGGGCGGCGATGCTGTACGCATCGACATCGGTGAGCACCACGGTCATGCCCAATTTGCCGGCGTATCGGGCCATGCCGGCACCAAAGCCCGAGCCGGCACCGGTGATGACGGCGACGCCGCCAGAGAAGAGCTCTTGAACGGTCATGGTTGCGACGCGGTGGCGGTGTCGCTGTGCAGTTCGGATAGCAGCACGGAGTTGGTGGCATCCAGTACGACGTCCATATCGGTGAACTCCAGCCCATTGGGGCCTCGGCGCACGCCGACGTTGACCACCCCGCTGGACACCGCGAACGGCACGAAGTTGGCGATCTGATTGACGAAGATGTAAAAGCGGGCGCGGGTTACGCCGCTATCGGTGCCGGTGCGGTGCACGTTGGTGGCGTGGTGACGCAGCGGGTAGGGGCTTTGTTTGCGATGCTCGGACAGCCACTCGATGACCGCGTCACGACTGTCGAGTTGGGGCGACATCAGCTCCTCGAAAGGACTTGCGCCACTGTCGCTTCGGGTCAGGTAGTGCACATCGTGGGCGTAGCTGGCGGCCAGCTCGTCATAGTTGGCTTCGTCGTAGTGGTACCAGAAGGCGGCGATGAACTCCTGCAGTTCCGACAGCGTGATGTCGTTGCTCATGCCCACAGTCAATCCCGGCTGTGGCCCCGCTAACACCCCGGCGCCCGTTGAGTGGAACACCGTCCATGGCTCAGCCGCCGATCAGGCTCCATAGCCCGGCGGCTCCCGCCCCAAGCGCGGCCGACGTGACCTGTTCGTCCCAATATTGCACGGATCCGAACTCCCCCCGCCACACCAGGGCAGGCCGGGTGAACTCGTGTAGCCGGTGCTCCCGTGTGGTGCCGATCGCGCCATGAACCTGGTGAGCGTTACGCACCACCACGGAGGCGGCCTGGCCCACACACGAACGTGCCACCGAGACAAGGAAGGCGAGGTTGGAAGCCGACCACGCGCTAGTGACCGCCGCCGTCAGCGCCGCCTCGGTGGCCGATCGCGCCAGAGCCGCCTGCGCGGCGATGTCGGCGATCATGTTCTGCACGGCCTGAAATCGCGAAAGGGGTCGACCGAACTGGACGCGTGAGCTCGCGTGCTCGATCGAAAGCTCCAGAATCCGGTCCAGCGCCGCACACACTTGCACCCCGCGCACCAAGGCCGATTTCAGCCGCAGCTGGTCGACCACACTCGCCTCGAGGGGAACACCGCACAAGCCGGCGGGGTCGGCGACGACGATATCCCGTGGCTCGCCAATCGCATTGGCGCCGGGCGTGATATCCAACGACTCGGCATTGACGTCGGCGGCGTGATACTCGCCGCCCCGCTGCCAGATGACCACGATCTGTTGGGCGCGAGACGCCCAGGGCACGCCCCTCGCGGCGCCCTGGGCATCGAGCAGGCACACGGTCCGCACCGCGTCGTCGCATGGCGATCCGCTGGCCTCCAGCAGCCAGCATGCCAATAAATCATGCTCAGCCAGAGGGATTCGCGCGCCGTGCTGAACGGCGACGGTCAGCAGCTGGGCCGCCTCATGCCAGCCGGCGCCGCTGCCACCGGAGTGCTCGGGGCCGGTCAGGCGCACCAGCCCGAGCTCGTCAAGCTGGTGCCATAGCTGCGCGTCACGATCGACAGCGGCGGGTGATTGCATTGTTCGGTACGCGCCGAACACCGCGCGCATCATGTCGATCAGGGCCGGGTCCACCGGGGCCGCGTCGATCGGTGAGGTTGTCACCGGATCCCCAATCCGCGGGCAATTACACCGCGCAACACCTCGTTGGTTCCGCCACGCAGGGTAAAACCGGGGCGCTGGTCCACCGCGGCGGTTATCAGCTCCGAGGACGCCGCATCGACGCCGCCATGCCGCTCAGCGAGGTCGGCGATGTCACCTTCGACGGTGGTGCCCAGCACCTTGACCACAGCCGCGGCCACGTCAGCGGGCTCATGGCGCTCCAGGGCGCCCGCGACTGCGGTCGACATCTGGTGCAGGCCCGCGACGCGGGCCACCAGGCGTCCGAGGCTCTCATCTCGCGAAATGCGCTGGTTGGCCATGTTGGCGGTGGTCGCTGCGAGCAGAACGAATGTGGACAGGAAGCGTTCGGGTCCGCTGCGCTCGAAACTCAGCTCGGACGTCACCTGCGTCCAGCCGGCACCGATGTCACCGAACACCATGGCGTCGGGCACGAATGCCTGGTCGAGGATCACCTCGTTGAAGTGATGGGCTCCGTTCATCGAAATGATCGGACGCACCTGCACCCCCGAACCCCTTAAATCGACGATGAATTGGCTGAGCCCGGCATGGCGCTGGCCTGGATCCACCGGTGCGGTGCGGGCAAGAACGATGAACGCGTGGGCGCGGTGGGCGCCCGATGTCCAAACCTTCGTGCCCGACAGCGACCAACCGCCCTGCACACGCACGGCGCGGGTGCGCACGCTGGCCAGATCGGAACCGGAATCGGGCTCGCTCATACCGATGGCGAAGAAGCAGCCGCCCCGTACGATCCGCGGCAGGAATTGCGACTTCTGCAGTTCGGTGCCGTATTTCAGCAGCGAAGGCACGATCTGACGGTCGGCGATCCAGTGCGCGGCGACCGGCGCGCCGGCGGCCAGCAGCTCCTCGGTGACCGCGAACCGTTCCAGAAATGAGCGCCCGTGTCCGCCGTACTCGACGGGGACCGTCATACCGATCCAGCCACGCGCCGCCAGGGCGGCAGTGAAAGTCTCGTCCCACCCCGTGAGCCAGGCATCCACCGACGGGGTGTAGGCGCCTGCGGCGCGTTGGTCGGCGAGAAACTGGCGGACCTCCGCGCGTAGCGCCTGCGTCGAGGGGCCCACGGCAGCCGGGGGCACCAATCGCGGTAGCGCCATCAGGTCGTCTTCCACTTGGCGATACGGCGTTCATGTTCGGGATCGCGGTGTGCCAGCGGCTGCATGGCCGCGGCCATCCCCAGGGTGGTTTCCAGTGATGCCGTCTGCGATTCCCGCAGCAACCGTTTGGCCATCCGCAGCGCGTGCGGCGGGTTCTTGACGATGCGCTCGGCCAGCGCGTGCGCGTGGGAGAGCAGGTCGTCGTGGGGCACCACCCGGCTGACCATCCCCCACTGCAGGGCGGTCGCAGCGTCGATGCGGTCACCGGTGAAGGTCATCTCGGCGGCGCGCTCGTAGCCCACCGCCCGCGGTAGAAACCAGGCGCCCCCGTCGCCGGGGATCAGGCCGAGCTGTACGAAGCTCTCGGCGAAGGACGCCCGCTCGGAGGCCACCCGGATGTCGCACATCATCGCCAGATCACAGCCGGCGCCGACGGCCGGCCCATTGACCGCTGCGATCAGTGGAACCTCGAGGCGGGCCAGTGCCCGCGGGATACGTTGGATGCCGTCGATGTAGGCGTGCCGTTGGGCCCGAGCGTCCAGGCCGAACATGCCCTCTCGGTCGGCCATTTCCTTGACGTTGCCGCCGGCGGAGAAGATCTTGCCGCGCCCGGTGAGGATCAGCGCACGAATGTCGGTGTCGGCGTTGGCATTATCGACTGCGGCCTCGAACGCGGAGATGAACGCTTTGTCGGTGATCGCGTTGCCGAGGTGCGGCAGGTCGATCGTCCATACCTGCGTGGGTCCGCTGGTCGCGATGTCGAGAGGCCCGCTCATGCCGGCAGCTGCAGGGACTTGGTCTGCAAGTACTCTTCGAATCCGGCGCGGCCGAGTTCACGTCCGATGCCGGATTTCTTGTAGCCGCCGAACGGTGCCACCGGGTTGTACTTGCCGCCGTTGATGTCGAGCTGGCCGGTCTGCACGCCGCGCGCAAAGGCGATGGCCCGGTCGGTGTCGGCCGCCCACACCGCGCCCGAGAGGCCGTATGGGGTGCCGTTGGCGATGCGCAGGGCGTCGGCCTCGTCGGTAAACGGGATGACCGCCAGGACGGGACCGAAGACCTCTTCTTGGCCGAGTTCGGAGTCCGGGTCGACGTCGGCGAACACAGTAGGTGCGACGTAGTAGCCGACCTCGCGGATCGGCTCGGCGCCCCCGGTGAGCAGGCGCGCACCGTCGCGTTGGCCGCGTTCGATGAAACCCCGCACGGTTTCGAACTGGCCCGCCGAAGCCGAGGGTCCGATTCGGGTCGCCGGGTCGAGTGGATCGCCCACGGTGTATTTCGACACGGCGGCCTCGATCAGTTCCAGGGCCTCGCCGTAGCGGGACTGGGGCACCAGCATCCGTGTCCAGGCCATGCAGGTCTGGCCACCGTTGAGGAACGCGTTACCGACTCCGACTTTGACCGCGGTCGCCAGGTCGGCGTCGTCGAGGATGACGTTGGCTGACTTGCCGCCAAGTTCAAGTGCGACCTTCTTCACCGACCGCCCGGCCAACTCCCCGACGCGGGCTCCGACGCCCGTGGAACCGGTGAACGAGACGAAGTCGATTTCGGGATGGGCGGCGATGCGCTCGCCGATCCGCGCACCGCGCCCCGAAACCAGGTTCACCACACCGGCGGGCAGGCCGGCCTCCTCGAGGGCCTCGACGAACTCGAACACCGACAACGGTGCTTCATTGCTGGGTTTGAGAACCACCGTGCAACCGGCCGCGATCGCCGGGACCACCTTGGCGACCACCTGATACAGCGGATAGTTCCAGGGGGTGATTGCGCCGACCACGCCGTAGGGTTCGCGCAGGATCAGCGAGTTCCCCACTCGTTCTTCGAATTCGAAACCATCAAGAACGGCAGCGAATCCGCGAGCCACCGCCAGCGGGACCTGGGTCTGCACGGTCTGCGCGATGCGCACCGGCGCACCCATTTCCCGGGTGATCGTCTCGGCGATGTCGGGCAGACGCTTTTCCAGGGCGGTGATCACCGCCGCGACGCGCTGGCGGCGCTCGGCGACGCTGATCAGCGGGTCGAAGGCGCGCCGTGCTGCGGACACCGCCGCATCGACGTCGGCCTCGGTACCTGCGGGAACCGTGCCGATGACGTGTTCTGTCGAGGGGTCGATTACCTCGATGAGGTCCCCGCCGGCCGGCGTGATCCACTCGCCGCCGATGAACAATGTCTTCCTGGCGTAGTCATGCATTGGTTGTGGTCTGCTTTCTGTCATTAGGGCACGATGCTCGCGCGAACGTCGCGCTTGCTCTCGGCCGCGGCGAAGGCGTCGTTGATGTCGTCGAGCGGGTAACAGGCCGCCGCCAGTCGGTGCAACGGAAGCCGCGCCTGATGTTGGTCGAGAAACTTCAGCGCCCGCGACAACACGATGGGGTCGTACAACGAGACCCCGACCATCATCTTGTTGCCGAAGACAAAACGGGACGGATCGAATTCGAAGGTCTTGCCAATGTTGATGTTTCCGATCTCCACGTAGCGGCCGAACTGGCCCAGCATCTTGAGGCCTTCGTCGATAGCCGAGGGGTGGCCGACCACCTCGACGACGACATCGGCGCCCTGGCCGTCAGTCAGTTGTCGCACGAGCTTGGTACGGTCTTTGACCGTCGCGACGTCATTGATGTCGATGACCGTGTCGGCGCCGAACGCGGTCGCCAGCTCTAGGCGCTCGGCCACACCGTCGATGGCGATCACCTGGGCAGCCCCGCGTGCTTTGGCCACCGCCACTGCATACAGACCCAATGCCCCCGCACCCTGCACCACCACCGATTCGCCGAGCTGCAGATGGACGCGCTCGAGACCGTACATGACCTGTGACAGAGCGCAATTGGCTCCTGCGGCGATGTCATCGGATACCGAATCGGGGACCGTGTAGACCACCGCCCCGGCGGGCAGCAGGAAGTAGTCGGCGTAGCCACCCACGAAATAGGGCGGCTCGTCGGCGCGGCCGAGCATGGCCATCGTCAGCTTCAGACAGGCGTTGCGCCTGCCCGCAAGGCAGTTTCGGCACTTGTGACACGAGAAGAAGTAGGGAAAGACCACTCGCGTGCCCTCCGTCAGCGGCGCGCCATCAGAATCGGTGGTGACCCCAGCGCCGAGCGCTTCGATCGCGCCTACCATTTCATGGCCCAACACGGTGGGAAGTTGACCTCCCAGGCCGCCGGTAGCGAACGTCCCGTGCCAGGCGTGTAGGTCAGAGCCGCAGATGTTGGCACGACTCACCTTGATCAGGATCTGACCGGGCCCCACCTCCGGGAGGCTCACCGTTTCGATGTCGAACGGCTTACCCGGTTCGTCGAATCGCGCGATTCGGCCTTTAAACACGGCAGAGTGGTCCCTTCATTGGCTGGTGAATTCGAGGGTGAAAGCGTCTCGCAATTGCCGCTTGAGAAGTTTGCCGCTGGGGTTTTTCGGCAGTGATTCGACGAAGAAGACCCGTTTGGGCGTCTTGAAGCCCGCGAGGTGCTGCCGGCAGTGCACGACGACGTCGTCCTCGGTGAGGGTGACCCCGTCGCGGGGTACTACCGCGGCGACCACGGCTTCCACCCAGACCGGATGCGTCAGGCCGAATACGGCTGCCTCCTGGATCCCGTTGTGGCGGTAGAGAATTTCTTCGACCTCGCGGCTGGCGACGTTCTCGCCGCCGGTCTTTATCATGTCTTTCTTGCGGTCCACGACATGCAACAGCCCGTGCTCGTCGTAGTAACCCAGGTCGCCGGAATGAAACCAGCCGCCGCGGAAGGCCTCCGCGGTTTTAGCAGGGTCGTCCAGATAGCCGACCATCAGATGCGGGCTGCGATGGGCGATTTCACCCACAATGCCGGGCGCTGCGGGGCAATCGTGGTCATCGAGGATGGTGGTTTCGACATTGACCACTGGGCGTCCGGCCGCGCCGGCGTGCGCGTCCTGCTCGTCAGGTCCCAACGCCGAGGCCAGCGGCGCCATCTCGGTTTGACCGTAGAAGTTCCACAGTCTCAGATTCGGCAGCCGTCTGCGTATTTCGTGCAGTACCTCGGCGGGCATCGGTGAGGCGCCGTAGTAGCCCTTGCGTAGGCTGGACAGGTCGACGTCGTCGAAGATCGGGCAACGCAGCAGCGAAATCCACACCGTCGGTGGCGCAAAGTAATTCGTCACCCCGTACCGCGCGATGGTGCGCAGGACCAATTCGGGGTCCGGCCGCGACAGGATAATGCTGGTCGCTCCCAGATAGAGGTCGGTGGCCAAGAAGTTGTCCAACTGCGCACAGTGGTAAAGCGGCAGTGAGTGGATTTCGACGTCGTCCGGTGACATCGCACCGGCCACAATGGTGCTGACGTATTGCCACATCAGGCTGCGACTGGTGTGCATCACGGCCTTGGGCCGTGATTCGGTGCCACTGGTGTACATCAGCCGCACGAGTTGCTCATCGCCGATGGGCGGGTTCGGTGCGGCCGTGGTCGTCGTGAGCCACTGAGCGAAGTCGTGCCAGCCGGCAGGAGGGATGGCCCCGTCGGCCGTCAGCGCAATCTTTGTCGTGACCGCCCCGCCCAGACGCATCGCATCTTCGGCTATCGTCGCCAGGGCGGATTCGACGATGAATCCAATGACCCGGCTATGACCGAGGATATAGGCGATCTCCTCGGCCGTGAGCATGAAATTGATGGGCACCAGGACCACGCCCGCGCGCGCGGTCGCGAATGCCAAAACCGCGAACTGCCAGCAGTTGTGGGACAGCAGCGCCACGCGATCGCCGGGGGCAAAGCCGTTGTCGCGCAGCGCGGCTGCGGCTTTGTCCACCAGCTGGTCGAAGTCGGCGAAGGTCAGCACGACATCACCGTCGATGATCGCGGTTTTGTCCGGGTGTCGGCGGGCTGACCGGCGGGGAATATCTCCTAGCGACTGACTGCGCGCCTGGGCGATCGTGGCGTCGAGCTCGAGTGTCACTCGCTCGTCGTGGTGCGCCGGTTGCATGCGACGAACACTAGGTCCCGATGCCGCTTCGGTGATGCTGGCATCCCGCTGAGTAGACAACAGCGGTGCCCGGGGTGACCGCGGGCCTCAGACTCGATGGCATGACCGCCGCTACCGAATCGACGTCGCCCACCGGACCGGCCGCTCCTGACCCCGACGAGCTGCGCACCAACCTGCGTCAGGCTGACCCGGGTGTGCTGCTCGCGGTGCTGGCGCAGCTTACCGGCGACGTGTCGGTGATCGACACCTACGCGCCCAAGATCTCCTATGTTGCCGACCCGCCCGAACGGGCCGGCGTCACAGACCCCGAGACGGCCGAATCGCTGGTCGAGGCCCTCGTTGACGCGCTGGGACGCCCACGTTGCGCCGACGCGACGGCACCCGTGGACCGGGACTTCTTCGCCCGGCTGCTACCTGTAGCGCTGGGTTCGCCGGTCGACGACGACCAGGTGGACCTGTTGCTCGAACAGGGCGGCTTCCAGCGGTCACAGCCAACCCTGCCGCGCACCGTGCCGATCCCCGAGACGATCAACATCGCCATCATCGGTGCCGGCCTGGCCGGGATCAGCATGGCGTTGGCCGCCGCAGCCGAGGGAGTGGCGTTTGAGATCTTTGACCGCCACGACGAGGTCGGCGGCACCTGGCTGACCACCACCTATCCAGGCATCGGTGTCGATACGCCGTCGGCCTATTACTCGCTGTCGTGGGAGGTGAACCCGGACTGGAGCAGCTACTACCCACAGGGCGGCGAATATCAGAACTATTTGGTGACGCTGGCCGATAAACACAAGCTGCGCGACCACATTCGGTTCGGCACCGAGATCGAGGCGTTGTGGTGGGACGAGGAACGCAACCAATGGCAACTCCATGCGGTAGACACCCAGGGTCACCGCACGATCAGCTACGCCAGCGTTGTGGTCGCCGCGGCGGGTTACCTCAACCGCCCGCGGTGGCCGGACGTCAAGGGTCGAGACACTTTCGCGGGCATCAGCATTCACTCGGCGCTGTGGGATTCTTCACTCGATCTCACCGGCAAGAAGGTGGCTGTGATCGGGGCGGGCTGCACCGCCGTACAGATCGTCGACGCGTGCGTTGACCAGGTCGAGCACCTGACGGTGTTCCAGCGGCAACCACACTGGGTGGCGCCGCGTAAGCGGCTGACAGATGAGGTGCCGCCGTTCCGGCGTTACCTGGGACGGAACCTGCCCTACTACGCGAAGTGGCACCGGCTCAAGTCCTATTGGGCCACCGCGGACAACAACTACCCGATCATCCTGCAAGACCCGGACTGGAACAAGGACCACCTGTCGATCTCGCCGGCGAATGACGTCCTTTTGCAGATGTGCCTGCGCTACATCGAGGACACCTTCGGGAAAGACACCGAGTTGGCCAAGAAGGTCACCCCGGACTTCGCACCCTACGGCAAGCGGATCATCCGAGACCCGGGCGGCTACTACGCGGCGCTGACCCGCGACCATGTCGACGTGGAGGCCAGCGAACCGGCCGAGGTCAACTCGAAAGGCATTGTCACCCAAGACGGCCGGCAGATCGACCTCGACGTCATCATCTACGCGACCGGCTACTATCTGGACTTCTTATCCACCGTGGACATTCGCGGTCGCGGCGGCAAGAAGCTGGCTGACGAGTGGGGTGACAACCCCCGTGCGTACCGTGGTGGCACGGTGCCCGGCTTTCCCAACCTGTTCATCATGTCGGCACCCAACTACAGCCCGGGACACGGTGCGGGAGCGAACTTCTCCATGGAGGTGCTCGCGCACTACATCGTCGAATGCTTGCAGTTGATGGCACTGCGCGGCGCCACCACGATCGAGGTCACCCAGCAGGCGTACGAAGATTACGTTGCCGCGATCGACGAGGCGATGCTCGGCACGGTGTGGTGCCACACACCCAACGCCCACACCTACTACCGGTCCGGTTCGGGCCGGGTGGTGGTGGCCACCCCGTACCGACTGGTCGACGTCTGGCATCAGCACCGAGCGCCGATCGAGCAGGACTTTGCGCTGCGGTGAACGAGTTGCTCACTGGCAGGACGGCTTTGGTAACAGGCAGCAGCCGCGGCATCGGTCGTGCGGTGGCCCAGCGGCTGGCCGCCGAGGGGGCCACCGTCGCGGTGACGGCGCGCGCTCACGCGCCCTCGCGCTCGCAGCGCGCCGGGTCCGATCGCACGCTACCCGGCACGATCGAGGAGACCATCGCCCTGATCGAAGATGCCGGCGGGTCGGCCTTCGGGGTGGTTGCCGACCTCGAAGACGCCCAGGCGCGCGAGACCCTGGTCGACCAGGTGCTCGACCGCACGGGCCGCATCGACATCTTGGTCAACAACGCCGGCTTCGCCGACTACTCGGTCATCGAGGACATGCCGCTGCAGACCTTCGACCGCACCGTCGAGCACTATCTGCGCACCCCCTTCGTGTTGACCAAGGCCGCGGTTCCGCACATGCGCAAACTGGGCGGCGGGTGGATCGTCAACATCGGCTCGGTCACCGGTGTGGCACCGGTGCGGCCGTACCGCGATTACAACAAGACCTCCGGCGACGTGATTTACGCGTCGTGCAAAGCAGCACTGCACCGGTTCACCCAGGGGGTGGCCGCCGAGCTGCTCGACGCGAACATCGCGGTGAATTGTGTTGGCCCGTCGACCGCTGTGCGCACTCCCGGCGCATCCGCGCTTATCCCGGAGGGCTTTCCGACCGAGCCGGTGGAGTATCTGGCCGAAACCGTGCTGGCGATGTGTCATCTACCGGCGGCAGAACGCACCGGCCTAGTCGCGTTTAGCTTGCACTACCCGTGGTCACAGCGGCTGCGGGTGCACAGCCTGGACGGCAAAACCGAACTGCCGCCACTCGAACCGCCGGCGAACGCCAATCCGAACATCCTGCCCGCCGGGATGTGAGTCCCGCGGCGGATAGGGCGGATCAGCCCGAGATCGACTAGGCGGGTGACGTGGTCAAGACGGGGTGATCGCATCGACAGAAGCTGTGGCACACCCGGTCTCGGATGATGACGTCGGGGCATTCGGGATCAAACCAGCGGTCCACGACCGCCCAGTGGATCGGATGCATCAGGTAGGGGCCCATCAGCGCATCGACGTCGCTGAACTCTTGCTCAAACACGTGGGTCCATCGTGATGCTCCGACCGCATCGTCGACCCGGCTGAGCTGCCATGCCCTGATCGTCGGTATGAAGCACGGCATCGAGGTCAACTCGTCCTCGAAACGCGCGACGGTGTCGACGTCGGTGTCGGGCAGCACCCGTAAAAGCAAGGCCCGGTAGACCGTGCCCGGGCCGCCACCATTGGGCGTTGGAGTACCCCCGTAGGTGACCCCGTTGACATGGGTGATCGCGGGATCGCCCAAAATCGCGGTGAAATCGTCTGCGGCGCTGAGCCATTGACTCGGGGAATCGAACCTCAAGTGGACTAGGACGTCACCGCCGTTGCGCGCCCCGGGCAGCGTCGGTTCGACGAGCCGGTGACGGGCGCCGGTCGCCTCAGCGCTCGCGCGCACCAGCGTGAGTATCCGGTCGCGGTGTTCGTCTGCGACGTCGAGGAGGCGGGTGACGTTATACACCGCAGAGCCCGTCGACGTCGTCGGCGGCCGCGGCGACCGAGCGGGACCGCTCGGCGACGAGTTCCTCGATCTGGTCCCACCACTGGCCCAGCGTCGGGTCGGGGCGGCCCTTCCAGGTCATCTCCCACCATGCCTGGGCGCTGGGCAGGGTCCAGGTGATGGTGACGGTGTTGGATCGATCCGTGAACCAGATCGGGGGGCTGACCAGGACATCGCGCAGCGTCATTCCGCGGGAGCGGGCGCCGGGCGCGTACTCGGCGAGGTAGGTCTCCACGAATTTCCGGGCGCAGCCAGGCCGCGTCACCACCCTGTCGATCACGAAAATCCGACCGTCGGCCATGGGCGTGACCGTACAGATCGTGGGCAACCCCCGGACAGGTTCAGTCCCGGCCATCGGGAGGACCTCATTGCCCCCCATCCGGTTGGGCACCACGGTGGGGGAATGAGCGCTTCCTTCAGTCCCGTGCAGCTCGGTCCGGCCACCTTGCGCAACCCGATCATCAAGGCCGCGACCTCCGAAGGCCGATCGCCCCAGGGGCTGGTCACCGATGATCTCATCGCGTTTCACCGGGCGTTCGCCGACGGGGGAGTGGGCATGACGACGGTGGCCTACTGCTGTGTCGCGCCCGAGGGCGCCAGCGCCCCGGCGTGGCCCAGCTGGGCCGAGATGGCCGCACCCGCCCCATGCACGGCATCGGTAAGTCTGCGCAGGCCGGGCAGCGCCTGCGAGCTCATGACGATCTGACCCGGGGCGCTGGCGCCCTCGGGCGCGACACAGCAGTAGGCCACCGTCGTCATGCCCACTCCCCCGTCGGCGAACGCC
>NZ_LZIX01000323.1:0-15125 GCF_001666955.1 Mycobacterium sp. E735
TGTAGTACAGGTAACCGGTCTGCGGCCCGTAGCGCACGCCGTTGACCCCGGGCTGGGGTGGGGGAGGGACGCCGCTGTCTGGATCATCGGCCATCGTGTCATCCGCGAGCCAGACCCGGGCCGCGGCGCTTCGCGCATTCCCGGCCAGGTCGATCCGCCAGATCAGCCCCGCGAAACAGTCGGCGATCGCCAGAACGTTTGGTCCCAAAAGGCAGCTGCCGTTGAGGGCCCGGACACGGTCGTCGAAGGCGTATATCACCTCCGGTGTCAGCGGCGTCCCCGGCTTCCAGGACGTGAAATCGACTCGGGCCAAATATGACTCGTGAGTGGTGTAGCCCTCGGTGAGGTTGACTACGAAGACGTCGGGCGCAACCTCGACGATGCCGGTGATGTGGTGATCGAAGGTGTGCGCCAGTACGGGCGGGACCGCCGCATCGCGATTCGCCGGCGGCACCCACCACAGTTGCTTGTGCAAGACGTCGGTCACCAGCAGCGAGTTGTCGGCGCGGACCGCAAGGTTTTCGGGGAAATGCCATTCGGGAAAGAACGCGACGGGCGTCAGCACGACGGCGGGCAGGGGGGCCAGCGCCATATTCATTGCTCCAATCCGACGGCGTCGGCGGGAACATCGAAGGCAATCAACGTCATACACACCATCGTGAACCAGCCCAGCAGCACTGTGACGTCCACGATCCCCTCGTCGCCGAGAAGCGCCTCGGCCCTGCGGTAGAGCCCGAAGGGAATGGTGCGCCGGGCCGTCAGAGCGCAGGCAAGTTCGTACACCACTTGTTGGCGCGGGTCGTCGAACGACGTCGGCAGCCCGGCGATCAGCGCCTGAACACGAAGTGGGTGCAGATGGCCGACGCGCTCGCCGATGATTTCGTGTTCGTGGTTCGCGTAGGGGCTACCCCAGTGGCCGTTGGCGACATTGGTCGCGATCTCGATCTCCGCTTTGGTCAAGGTCGAGTCATTTTGGAAATACGCGCCGGTCGGCACGATCGTCCTGGATAGCGTCGGGTTGGCAAGCCAGATCTTGTGGGGACCGGGCACCATCCCGCGCAGAGAGCGGGTGAATTCGAAGGCTTTCCGCATATCGGCGGGCATGGCGGTCACCGGAGTTTCATTGAACCGGCCGAAGGTGCCGAAATCAGACACCGCATTCCTCCACGGGTTTGACTGGTCGCTGACACGTGCGTCTGCGACCAGTCAACGGCGGCGACGTGATTTCGTCCAATACTTTCCGGTGGCCTGGTTCATATGATGTGTCATATGGAACTTACCCACCGGCTGCTGGAGCAGTTCCTCGCCGTCGCGGACGAGGGGCACATCGGGCGTGCCGCCCAACGTCTTTCGATGACTCAACCCCCATTGACACAGGCGATTCAGCGCCTGGAGCGGGCCGTGGGAGTCATGTTGTTCGACCGCACCGCTCGAGGGGTCGAATTGACCGCCGCGGGGCGGTCTTTTCGTGCGGACGCGGAGCGCCTCAGCGCCGCACAGCGCGCTGCCGTGCGGCGAGCCCAGCGAGTCGCGGCCGGCCTCCACGGCGACGTTGATCTCGGTTTCGTTGTCAGCCTCGCGTTCCGATTCCTGCCGAACTTGATGCGTGCCGGCGCCGGCGCGCTGCCCGACCTGACACTGCACCTCGCTCAGATGCGCACCATGGGTCTGCTCGACGCCGTTCGCTCCGGTGGCCTCGACCTGGGCTTCGCTCGCGGGCCCATTCAACATGCTGACGGGTTGCTCGTCACCGAGGTGGAGCGCGAGCAGGCGCTGGTGGTGTTGCCGAGACACCATCGGCTGGCTCACGAACCGTCGGTCAGGCTCGCCGACCTCCGCGATGAACCCCTCGTGGTTCCTTCCCAACGGTCGCTTCCCGCAATCTCGGCCCGGATTCACGCAGCACTTCGGGATGCCGGCGTCGAGCCGAGAATCGTCGCCGAGACGGACGAGCTCTCGGCGATGATGTCCTATCCCATCGCGGGACTGGCAGCCGCCGTCGTCCCCGAACAAGTCGCGGCCATGCGCCATCCCGGCGTGGTTTACGTGCCGCTGTCCGACCACCTTCCCGTGCTCATCACCAGCATCGTCGCCGTGTGCCGCCCGCACCCGGATCCTGCCGTCGCGCGGCTGCTCGACCTCGCCGCGAATTTGCGGTCTGCGTAACGCGTCCGGCGCGCCGATCACGCTTATAGACTCCGACTGCACATCGGCGGCAAAGGGGCCCGAATGGATTTCGAACTCGACGCCGGGCAGCGCGCATGGCTGGCCGAGGTCCGCGAATTCCTTCACGACAACGTCACCGCCGAGCTGCGCGCCGAGCTCGCCGAGCACGACCTGGAGTTCCCCGACGGAGAGGTCGCCGGGTTCCGTCGCAAGATCGGAGCCAAGGGCTGGTTCGGAGTGAACTGGCCGCGTGAATACGGCGGCCTCGGCCTCGGCGCCATCCACCTGCATCTGCTGATGAGCGAATTCGAGTACTGGGGCGTGCCGGGGCCCGACCTGACGGTCACATCCGTGGCGCCGATGATCATGCGGCACGGTACCGAACAGAACAAGTCCGAATGGCTGCCGCTGATCGCCAAGGGCGAAATGATCTGCTCCGTGGGGTATTCCGAGCCCGACGCCGGCACCGACCTGGCCAGCCTGCGCACCAGTGCAGTCCGCGACGGCGACGATTGGGTGATCAACGGCACGAAGATCTGGAACAGCGGCGCACAGCGCGCGACCCACGAGTGGCTCTGCGTCCGCACCGACCCCAACGGTGTTCGCCACCGCGGCATCTCGGTCGTCATCGTGCCGATCGACAGTCCCGGCGTGGCGATCCGCCCGCTGTACGCGTGGTCGGGTTATCGCACCAACGAGGTCCACTTCCGCGACGTGCGCGTGCCGGTCACCAACCTGGTGGGCGAGGTCAACCGCGGCTGGACATACATCACGGGGGCGCTCGACCTCGAACGCGGCGCGCTGACCAACGCGGGCGACCTGCGTCGCGCCGTCGAGGAGCTGGGTGAGCTCGCGCGGGCACCACGCCGGGACGGCTCGGTGCCCTGCGACAGCCCAGCGCTGCGGCGCCGCCTGGCACAAGCGGAGGCCGACGTCGCGGTGGCCACCCTGATGGGCTACGAGGCCGCGTCCATCCTCGACAGCGGCGTGATCCCGTCGGTGGAGGTCAGCGTCGAGAAGGTTTTCACCAGCGAACTGCGCCAGCGCATCGCGGTGCTCGCGCTCGACGTGCTCGGCCCGGACGGTCTACTGGCGCACCGCAGCGAGCGGGCGCCGCTGGCCGGCAAGTTCGAGCGGCTGTACCGGGCCGCGCCGCTGATGCGTTTCGGCGGCGGCACCAACGAGGTGCTCCGCGACATCATCGCCCAGCGCGGGCACAAGATGCCCAGCTACGGGCGCTGACGGATGAGAGCGATACCCACCGCCGAGCAACGCGAGTTCGCCGCGTCGCTGCGCGCCCTGCTGGCCGCCGAGAGCCCGATCCCGTTGGTGCGCGCGCTGACCGAACCGGACGCGGACCGCCGCACCCCGGGGCTGTGGCAGGCGTTGACGGGCGCCGGTGTTCTCGGGCTGGCCATCGCCGAGGAGCACGGCGGCTCCGGCGGCTCATTGGACGATCTCGCGGTTTTCTACGTCGAGGCCGGGCGCGCCCTGTGCCCGACGACGATCCACAGCAGCATCCAATCCGCGCTCGCGATCGACCAGCTCGGCTCCCCGGACGCCAAGGCCGCCTGGCTGCCCGCACTGGCACGCGGCACGACCCGCGGCACGACGGCCCTGTGGAGCTCCCGCGACGCCGCCGTGGTGCCGGGGGCGATCCGCGCCGACCAAGTGTCGGGACAATGGCGGCTGAACGGCACCGCGGACTACGTCGCCGACGCCGACGTCGCCGACGTCGTCGTGACTTCGGCTGCGGCGCAGGGTCGCACGCTGGCCTTCGTCGTGCGCGCCGCGACGCCCGGTGTGACCGTGGAACCGCTTGCGGTGGCGGGCGGGCATCGGGCGTTCACCCTGCGCTTCGACGACGTCGCGCTCACCTGCGACGCGCTGATCGGTGACGTCGCCGAGCCGGCACTGCGCCGCGTGGCGAACACGGCGGTGGCGTTGGGATCGCTCGACCTGGTGGGCGTCGGGCAGGCCGTCATCGACCGCACCGTCGCCTACACCAAGCTGCGCCACCAATTCGGCCGGCCCATAGCGTCTTTCCAGGCTGCTCAGCACCTGGTTGCCGACATGCACATCGCGCTGGCGGCGGCCCGGTTGGCCGCGCACGCGGCGGTGTTCTGGATCGGGCGCGGCCGAATGGCGACCCGCGAGACCGCGATCGCGCGCCTGCACGCCGCGACCGCGGCGAGACTGATCACGTTGGACGCCCACCAATTGCACGGCGGCATGGGCTATGTCACCGAGACCGATCTGCACCTGTGGACCGAGCGGGCCCGTGTGGGCTCCACGTGGGGTGGCGGGCCGGACGTCGCCGCATCGTGGCTGGAGGAGACGTTGGACTCGGAGGAGGGCCGGTGAGCGAGGACAGCTTGATCGACGCCGAATCGGCCGCGCGCGTGGGCACCGTCGCCGCGTCCGCGACGGGCGAGGTGAACCGGCGCGACTGGCAACGCTGGGCGGCGGCGGTCGGCGACCATAACCCGTTGTGGTTCGACGCGGATTACGCGAGGGCGCACGGCTTTCGCGACGTCGTCTGCCCCCCGCTCTTCCTGCAGTACGCCGTGCTGGGAGTCACCCACCTCGAGGCCCTGCGGCCCGACGGTTCGTCCGGCGCTGTCTCCGGCAGCCTCGCGTTTCCCCGCGCGCCCAAGCGGATGGCGGGCGGCGAAAGCTTCACTTTCCACCTGCCGGCCTATCACCGCGACAATGTCGAAATGGTACGCACCATCTCGTCGATCGTCGAAAAGCAGGGCCGCTCCGGCAGATTCGTTCTGGTCACCTGGAACACGGTGTACCGCAACCAGCATCAAGACCTGCTCGCCGAGGCGTCCACATCGATGATCGCCCGTCCCTAGGAGCGTCGTGACCGACCAAGTGTTTTACGAGGACGTCCAGGTGGGCGACCGGATGCCCGACCTCACCGTGACCGTCGACGAAACGCAGCTGTTCTTCTTCAGTGCCGCCACCTACAACGGCCACCGCATCCACTACGACAAGGACTGGGCGCGCACGGTCGAAGGCTACGACGACGTGCTGGTCCATGGTCCGCTGCAGGCCGCGCTGCTCGGCCGGGCCATCGGGGACTGGATCGGCGGCCGCGGGCGCCTGATGTCCTTCTCCGTCCAGAACCGGGCGGTCGCCCATCCCGGCCAGCCCCTGAGCTTCGGCGGCACCGTCACCGGCAAACGCCTCTCCGGGGCGGGCGCCGGGCTGGTTGACCTCGACATCGCCGGCCGCCGCGGCGAGACCGTGCTGATGCCCGGATCGGCGACGGTCGAGCTGCCCCGACGCGGAACGCCGTCGTGACCGGCCTGCGCGGCGAGGCGGCGATCGTCGGCATCGCCGAGCTGCCGGCGGAACGGAAGCCAACCCGCCCGCCGATGTTCACCCTCGACCAGTACGCGCTGCTGGCCAAGCTGGTGATCGAGGACGCGGGCATCGACGCCGCCTGCGTCAATGGCCTGCTGACCCACGGCGTCGCCGAGTCGACGATGTTCGCACCCGCCACACTGTGCGAATACCTGGGCCTGGCATTGGATTTCGGCGAGCGCGTCGACCTCGGCGGGGCCACCGCCGCGGGCATGATCTGGCGGGCCGCGGTCGCCGTGGAACTCGGCATCTGTGACGCGGTGCTGGCCGTGGTTCCCGGTTCGGCGTCGCAGCCGCAGTCCGACAAACGCCCGCCCCCGACGCCGAGTTGGTATGGGGCGTCCTCGAACAACTACGGGTCGCCGCAGGCGGAATTCGAGATCCCGTACGGCAACGTCGGCCAGAACGCGCCCTACGCGCAGATCGCCCAGCGCTACGCGGCCGAGTTCGGCTACGACCCCGCGGCGGTCGCCAAAATCGCCGTCGATCAACGCGCCAACGCGTGCGCCCACCCCGGCGCGGTCTTCCACGGCGTCCCGATCACGGCGGACGACGTCCTCGCCAGCCCGATGATCGCCGACCCCATCCACATGCTGGAGACCGTGATGCGGGTGCACGGGGGAGCGGGTGTCCTGATCGCCAACGCCGACCTCGCCCGGCGCGGCCGCCACCGCCCGGTGTGGATCAAGGGATTCGGCGAACACATCGCCTTCAAGACCCCCACCTACGCCGAGGATCTGCTGCACACCCCGATCGCCCGCGCCGCCGACCGGGCGTTCGCGATGGCCGGCCTGACCCGCTCCGAGGTGGACATGGCGTCGATCTACGACTGCTACACCATCACCGTGCTGATGAGCCTCGAAGACGCCGGCTTCTGTGACAAGGGCCGCGGAATGTCCTGGATCGCCGGCCACGACCTGACCTACCGCGGTGACTTTCCGCTCAACACCGCCGGGGGGCAACTGTCCTTCGGGCAGGCCGGGATGGCCGGCGGCATGCACCATGTCGTCGACGGCGCGCGGCAGATCATGGGCCGGGCCGGTGAGGCGCAGGTGCCCGATTGCCATACCGCCTTCGTCACCGGCAACGGCGGCATCATGAGCGAGCAGGTCGCGCTGCTGATGCGGGGGGACTGACCGTGGACATCCCCGTACCCGAGCCGACACCGGTGTCGCGGCCCTTCTGGGACGGACTGACCCGGCATCGCATCTTGGTGCAGTATTCGCCCTCGCTCGGGCGCTACGTGTTCTATCCGCGCACGCTCACCCCGGGAACGTTGGCCGACGACCTGGAATGGCGCGAAATCGACGGCGCCGGAACGCTGTACACGTTCACGATCGCCCGGCGGCCGACCGGGCCGCCCTGGGCGGACGCGGTTCCGCAGCTGCCCGCGGTCGTGCAGTGGGACGCCGGACCGAAGTTCAGCACCGAGTTGGTCGACGTCGAACCCGGTGACGTCCATATCGGCATGCGGGTCGAGCCGGTGTTCTACGATCTGCCCGAAGACGGAATCACCCTGTTGAAGTACCGGCCGGCATGAGCGGCCCACCGATGCGCGCGGAGGCGTCACATGGACGACCCTTTTGATGTCGTCCCGGCGATGCTGCGCGAGTTGAACGCCGGATTCCCGCCCGTCGAGACGCTGACCGCCGAGCAGGCCCGCATCTCCGTCGCCCAGCGGCGCCAGCCCGTCAACAACATCGACGACGTCCGCTGCACCGAGGACCGGTCGATCCCGGGGCCCGCCGGCGACATCCCCGTGCGGATCTATCACCCGCACGGCGACGCCCGGGACAACCGGGCCGCGATCGTGTTCTACCACGGCGGCGGATTCGTCCTGTGCGACATCGAATCCCACGACGGTTTCTGCCGCGCCCTGGCCCGCGGCACCCAGGCCGTCGTCGTCTCGGTGGGCTACCGCCTCGCGCCCGAGCACCCGGCCCCCGCGGCCGCGCTGGACGCCTTCGCGGCGTTCCGCTGGGTCGTCGACCACGCGCCCGATCTCGGCATCGACCCGGCGCGGACCGCGGTCGCCGGTGACAGCGCGGGCGGCAACCTCGCGGCCGTCACCGCGGTCCTGTGCCGGGACAGGGGGATCGCGGGGCCGGCCGCGCAAGCCCTGCTATATCCGGTCATCGACCCGTCTTTCGACACCGAGAGCTACCTGCGCTGCGCCACCGGCTACTTCCTGACCTCCGCCGCCATGCGGTGGTATTGGAGCCAATATCTCTGCGGCGAAACGCTTTTGGATCCGCCCGACCTGGTAGCCCCGGCGCGTGCGGGCTCCCACGCCGGTCTGCCGCCCGCGGTGATCGTCACCGCCGGTCTCGATCCCCTGCACAGCGAGGGCTGCGACTACGCGCGTCGATTGCGCGGCGCGGGGGTGCGCGTGGTGCACCGCGATTTCCCGGACCTGTTCCATGGTTTCCTGACCATTCCGTCCTTCCCGCCCGCGGCGTCGGCCCGCGACCTGGTCTATGGCGACCTGCGGGCCCTCCTGCAGCCCACCCTTTGTGAGTCGGCATGACCGAAGCCGACGTGATCGTGATCGGCGCGGGCTTCGCCGGGCTGTACGCCGTGCACCGGGCCGCGTCGGCGGGGCTCTCGGTGCTCGGCCTCGAGGCCGCCCCGGACGTCGGCGGCACCTGGTACTGGAACCGGTACCCGGGCGCCCGCTGTGACGTCGAAAGTGTCGACTACTCCTACTCTTTCGATGAGGAGTTGCAGCGGAGCTGGACGTGGAGCGAACGCTTCGCCGCCCAACCGGAGATCCTCGGCTACCTGCGCCACGTCGCGGACCGGTTCGGCTTGCGCCGCCACTACCGATTCGAGGTCGATGTCGTCGGCGCCGCGTTCGAGCAAGGGCGATGGCGGGTCCGCACCAGAGACGGCCGGACCCACGCCGCGCAATTCCTGATCTGCGCGACGGGTTGCCTTTCGGCTGTCAACCGCCCCGACATCCCCGGCATCGACGACTTCGCGGGCGAGGTGTACTTCACCGCCGCGTGGCCGCGCGACGACCCGGACCTGCGCGGCAAGCGGGTCGGTCTGATCGGCACGGGATCCTCAGGCATTCAAGCGGTTCCGATCGTTGCGGCACAGGCCGACCGCCTGGTGGTGTTCCAGCGATCGGCAAACTACAGCATCCCGATGCCCAACCGCCCCTGGACGCCGGAGGAGCAGCGCCGGATCCGCGAGGAATATCCCGAGCGCCGCCGCGCCTCGGCGTACGCGGCCGCGGGCACGCCCCACGGCACGTACCACAAGAAGGCGGTGGACACCGAACCGCGGGAACGCACCGAGGCGCTGTGGCGGCGCTGGCGCGAGGGCGGCGTGCTGTTCGCCAAGACCTTCCCCGACCAGAACTCCGACCTCGCGGCCAACGACATCGCCCGTGAGTTCGCCGAACAGCGCATCCGTGAGATCGTCGCCGACCCCACCGTGGCCGCCGATCTGATCCCGGTCGACCATCCGATCGGGACGAAGCGCATCTGCACCGACGGCGGCTACTACGAGACGTTCAACCGCGACAACGTCCGGCTGGTGAACCTGCGCCGCGAGCCCATCGACACGATCACCACCGGCGGGGTGCGCACCAGCGCGGCCACCTACCCGTGCGACGTGTTGATCTTCGCGACCGGCTTCGACGCGCTGACCGGCGCGCTGACCCGCATCGACCCCGAGGGCCCGGGCGGAGTGCGGCTGAGCGACGTGTGGGCCGACGGGCCGCTGACGTTCCTCGGCCTGATGGTGCCCGGGCTGCCGAACATGTTCACCATCAGCGGGCCGGGCAGCCCGTCGGTGCTGGCCAATATGGTCCTGCACGCCGAGGTTCAGGTCGACTGGGTCATCGAACTCGTGCTCGCCGCCCGCCGCCTCGGGGTGACGGACGTGGAGCCGCGCCGCGACGCCGCCGAGGCCTGGACGGACCACGTCGCGAAGGCGGCCGAGCAGACGCTCTTCCCGAAGGCGACCTCGTCGTGGTACCTGGGCGCCAACATCGAGGGCAAGAAACGGGTTTTCATGCCCTACGCCGGCGGGTTCGGCGCCTATCGGCGCCACTGCGACGAAGTGGCACGCCGGCGCTACGCGGGGCTGGTGCTGACCACCCGATGATCGAGACGGTTCAGCAGCTGCTGCGGCAGCGTCGCGACGACGACGGCCCGGCCGTTGCCTGCGGCGAGCGGGTCTGGACCTGGGGCGAACACCTCGCGGAGGCCGAAGCGGAGGCCGCCGCGCTGATCGCCCTGGCCGAGCCGACCCGCCCACTCCACGTCGGGGCCCTGCTGCCCAACTCCCCGGCGATGCTGCGCGCCATGGCCGCGGCCGCGCTGGGCGGCTACGTGCTGTGCGGGATCAACACGACGCGGCGCGGGGCCGGACTGCTGGCCGACATCCGGCGATCCGACTGCCAGCTGCTGCTCGTCGACCCCGAACACCGGGGCCTGCTGGACGGCTTGGACCTCAACGGGATCCAGGTGCTCGACGTCACCGGCGGGCGCTACGCCGAACTGGTGGCCGCCGCGGGGCCCCTGGTTCCGCACCGCGAGGTCACCGGCGGCGACACGTTGATGATGATCTTCACCTCCGGGACGAGTGGCGACCCGAAGGTCGTGCGCCTCGCGCATGCGATGACGATCATGTGCGGCGCCAGCCTGGTCTTCCAGTACGACGTCACCGCCGACGATGTCTGTTACCTGTCGATGCCGCTGTTCCACTCGAACGGTGTCGCAGCCGGATGGGCGGTCGCCATCGGTGCCGGCGCCACCATGGTCCCGGCCCGGTTCTCGCCATCGGGTTTCCTGGACGACGTGCGCCGCTATCGCGTCACCTACGTCAACTACGTGGGCAAGCCCCTCGCCTTGATCCTGTCCACCCCCGAACGTCCCGACGACGCGGAGAACCCGCTGCGGGTGGCGTTCGGCAACGAGGCCACCGACCGCGACATCGCCGAATTCGCAAGGCGTTTCGACTGCCGCGTGGTCGACAGCTTCGGGTCGAGCGAGTTCGCGGTGATCGTCGTCCGCGAGGACGGAACCCCGCCGGGGTCGATCGGCAGACCGTATCCCGGGGTCGCCGTCTACAACCCGGCAACGCTGCAGGAGTGCGCCGTCGCGGAATTCGACGAACACGGGGCGCTGACCAACTTCGACGCCGCGGTCGGTGAGCTCGTCAACACCACCGGGGCGGGCCCGTTCGTGGGCTACTACAACGACCCGGCCGCGACGGCCGAGCGCATGCGGCACGGGATGTACTGGTCCGGCGATCTGGCCTACCGGGACGCCGACGGCTGGATCTACCTGGCCGGCCGGACGGCGGACTGGATGCGGGTGGATGGTGAGAACCTGGCGGCCGGCCCGATCGAGCGGATCCTGGAGCGGCTGCCCGGGGTCAGCCAGGTCGCGGTGTACGCGGTGCCCGACGACCGGGTCGGTGACCAGGTAATGGCCGCCCTGGTCCTGCGCGACGGGGCGCAGCTGGGGCCCGGCGAGTTCGCGGCTTTCCTTGCCGCGCAACCGGACCTGTCGCCCAAGGCCTGGCCGCGCTACGTGCGCATCAACGCCGGCCTGCCGACGACGGCGACCAATAAGATCGTCAAGCGCGCGCTGATGGCCGCGGGCATCAGCGCGGAGGGCGGCGTGCTGTGGACGCGCCCGGCGCGCGGCACGGCCTACAGTCCCGCGGCGGGGAATCCCATCGGCCACGAGGCGACCACCGCCGCGACGCCCTGAGTCAGGTGACCGATTCAGCCTGCGGTTGCGGCGCTTCGCCGAAGCGCGCCAGCACGAGCGTGGCGGACACGGCCACCACGAAGCCCGCGACGACCAGCCAGCCCAGGCCGTCGCGGGCGCTGTCGCCCAGCCACACCACGCCGACGAACGCGGGTGCGATGGTCTCACCGACGACCATCCCGGCGACGGCCGTGGTCACCGATCCGCGGTGCAGCGCAGAGGTCAGCAGCAAGAAACCGGCCGCCCCGCCCGCGGCCGCCGCGTACAGCGCCGGATTGGTGTAGAAGGCGCGGTGGGTCGGGTTGATCACCTCGATCAGCCGCACGCCCACCTCGATGACCCCGAAGCCGGTTCCGGCCGCCAGGCCGAGCGCGAGCGCGCGCGGCCGGTCCGGTAGCCGGCCCGCCACCGCGCCGGCGAGGAATATCGCGGCGACCACGCCCAGCAATGCCCAGCCGAGCCCCGCCGGGGCGCGCCGGAAGTGCCCTGGCCCGGCCGCAAGGGCGAGCACGACGAGGCTCACGCACACCACGGCCACCGCCGTCCACTCGGCGCGCGACAGCCGCGCCGACAACAGCCACGCGGACGCGATGCCGGTGACCGCGATCGAGGCCGCCAACGCCGCGGCGACCACATAAATCGGCACCAGGCGCAACGCCGCCACTTGGAGGAGGAAGCCGACGCCGTCGAGGCCGACGCCGACGATGTACCGCCATTGCCGGGCGGCGCGCATCAGGAGCACGGTGTCGACACCCGAGCCGCTGCCGGCTTCCACCGACCGGGTCGCCGCCGCCTGCAGCACCGACGCCGTGCCGTAGCAGACCGAGCAGCCCAGCGCGAGGAGGAAGCCGATCAGCACACAACGAACAATAGGCGCCGGCGATGGCCGGCGCGCTGAGCCGGTTGGCTGTGAATCCTCTGAACAAATGTTTGGGCGCGGCACGGGTGGGGCACGTCACAGTAACGTGTGTCGCTGCGCCTGACCGAATCCCACTCACGACTAGTGAACAGTTGTGTGCTTTTAGTGGTGTCGTTGTGCGGCTGTCAAACAATGTATGACAAGCGAATTCAAACCAGACGTTTAAACTCGGTATACAACTGTGTACTCTAGCGGCATGGCGGAACGCGGCGCTGAACCCCAGGTCCCACGCGGGCGCCGGCTCTTCCTGCGCGCGGTGCGCCGGTTGTTCAGCCCGCTGCAGCCGGACGACTACCTCGAGATGATCAACCCGCTGTGGACCACCAAGGAGCTGCGCGGGAAGGTCGAGGCCATCGAGCAGCAGGGCTCGGAGGCCGCCAGCGTCTTGATCCGGCCCGGCTACGAGTGGCCTGGGCACAAGCCCGGTCAGTACGTGCGCCTCGGCGTGGTCATCGACGGCGTGTACCACTGGCGTGCGTATTCGCTGACATCGGACCCGACGCCCGACGACGGGCTGATCAGCGTCACGCCGAAGCGGGTCGACGGCGGCGTGGTTTCGCCGTATCTCGTGCACAAGATCCAGCCCGGGGACCTGGTGCGGCTTGGCGAGATCGAAGGCGTGTTCACCCTGCCGGAGCCCGTGCCGGACAAGATGCTGTTCATCAGCGCCGGCAGCGGCATCACCCCGATCATCAGCATGCTGCGCGACCTCGACCACCGCGACGAGATGCGCGACGCCGTGGTCATTCACTCCGCCCGCACCCGCGAGCAGGCCATGTTTATGCCCGCGCTCGAAGAGCTCGAGAAACGGCACGATGGCATGCGGCTCGATCTGCGCTTCACCGCCGAACAGGGGCGGCTCACACCCGGCGACCTGGATGACGTGTGCCCGGACTGGCGCGAGCGCGAGGCGTTCTGCTCGGGCCCGGGGGAAATGCTCGACGCCTTGATCGAGCACTGGAAGGAGAACGCGGACTGCGACCGGCTGCACTTCGAGCGGTTCCAACCGAAGATCGGCGGCGACGCCAACGCCGGCGAGGGCGGCACCGTCTGCTTCCTGGACAGCGACAAGGAAGTCGAATGTGACGGTGGCACATCGATTCTCGAGGCCGGCGAGAAGGCCGGTCTCAACCTCGCCTTCGGCTGTCGCATCGGAATCTGCCATACCTGCGTCGGGACGCTGAAGTCGGGCAAGCTGCGCGACCTGCGCTCGGGTGACGTGATCGAACCGACCGAGCAGGACGTCCGAATCTGCATCAACACCGCCGAGGGCGACGTCGAACTCGAACTCTGATCGAAAGGAGCGGCTCGTGACAACGGCCGTAAAGAACGCCGGAGCGAATCCACTCTCCAGGCTGAGCGAGCAAGAATTGGAAAAGCTCGCGAAGGAATTCGACGCCATCCACGATGACGTGTTTGCCGACCTCGGGGACCGCGACCGGCGCTACATCAAGAACGTCATCTCGGCGCAACGGCAGATCGTGGTGGCAGGGCGAGTCCTGCTGCTGGCATCGCGCTCGAAGACCGCGTGGCTGCTGGGTACCGCCTGCCTGTCCATGGCCAAGATCTTGGAGAACATGGAGATCGGCCACAACGTGATGCACGGCCAGTGGGATTGGATGAACGACCCCGACATCCATTCGTCGGTGTGGGACTGGGACACCGCGTCCACCGCGGAATCCTGGAAGCACTCCCACAACTACATCCACCACACCTTCACCAACATCCTCGGCAAGGACAAGGATCTCGGCTACGAGATCATGCGGATCGACCCCAACCAGAAATGGGCACCGCGCTACCTGGGTCAACCGATCTACAACCTGCTGCTCACGCTCCTGTTCGAGTGGGGAGTGGCCGTCCACGACATGGATATCGACGCGATCCGCAAGCGCGAGAAGCCATGGTCGGAGGTGCGCAAGGACCTGCGGGGCATCGGGGTCAAGGCGCGCGCGCAGATCTATAAGGACTACCTCGGCTGGCCGGCCATCAGCGCCGGTGCGTTCGCGCTCACGCAGCTCGCGCTGCGCGGCCGGCTCGAACAGCCGGCACGGTCCCGGCTGGGCAACCGGCTGCGCCGGGTGTCGAACAAGGGCCGCGTCGCCGCCGCAGCGTCGTTCCTCGACAAGGTGGCGCCGGGCGTGGAAAGCACGTACCTGCGCACCCTGGGCGCCGACGCGGTGGCCAACGTCATCCGCAACATCTGGGCCCACGCCATCATCTTCTGCGGCCACTTCCCGGACCAGACCTACACATTCACGCAGGAAGAAACCGAGAACGAGACCCGCGGTGGCTGGTACGTGCGCCAATTGCTCGGCGCCGCGAACATCGAGGGCAGCCCGCTGTTCCACATCATCAGCGGCAACCTCGGCTACCAGGTGGAGCATCACCTGTACCCGGACATGCCCAGCAGCCGGTATTCCGAGATCGCGCCGCAGGTCAAGGAAATCTGCGACCGCTACGAGCTGCCCTACAACTCCGGTCCGTTCGGCAAGCAGTGGTTCATGGTGCACCGCAGCATCTTCCGCTTGGCGTTCCCGGGCGGGAAGCCGCGCCCCAAGCCCGGCCCGTACCACAGCAATGTGCACCGCCCCGACCCCGAGCGGCCGAGCGAGGGCACCCGGTCCCGCGATCGGGTGCCGGCCGAACACCCGGCCGCGGGTCCCGAACACGATTCCACCGGCGTCGAGGTGGAGCCGCCGCCGCGGGGCAAGGACTGACGCTCGGCGCCGCGCTCGGCCAGCAGCAGGGCGGTCGCCTCGCCGATCCCGCTGCTCGCCCCGGTGATGGCCACGACCTGCCCGTCGATCCCCGTCATCGCGCACAGGCTACCCAGCGGCCCGGCGACGGCAACTCGATGAGCGCGGCGCCGAGCGTCAGTCCTTGCCCCGCGGCGGCGGCTCCACCTCGACGCCGGTGGAATCGTGTTCGGGACC
>NZ_LZIX01000324.1:0-1498 GCF_001666955.1 Mycobacterium sp. E735
CCGGCGCCGCCGCGGGCTACTCCCACAAATACGGCTTCCGCTACAGCGTCCTAACCCGACCCCCATCGGCCGGATAGGGAAAGGCCAGGTGAACGGAAGTTGTACACGAATGAACAGTCGGCACTAGGGAGGCGAGGCACCGCGTGACCCATTTAATCTCAGCAGTAAGCCACGCCTGCGGTAAGCCCACCGGCAAACCGTTCCTCAAAGGCCAGCGAGCCGAAACCAGGGAGGGATCTTAATGTCGTTTGTCACGACGCAGCCGGAGGCGCTGGCCGCGGCCGCGGGCGATCTGCAAAGCATCGGTTCGGCGCTCAGCGCGCAGAACGCCGCGGCGGCGGCCCCGACGACGGGGATCGTGCCGGCCGCAGCCGACGAAGTGTCGGCACTGACCGCGGCGCAGTTCTCTGCGCATGCGCAGATGTATCAGGCTGTGAGCGCCCAGGGCACGGCGATTCACGAGATGTTCGTCAACACCCTGAGGATGAGCTCGGGGTCCTACGCGGTGACTGAGGCGGCCAACGCGGCCGCGACGGGTTAAAGGAGCCAATGATGTTTGATTTTGGGGCGCTTCCGCCGGAGGTTAATTCGGCGCGGATTTATGCCGGTCCGGGGTCGGGGTCGTTGATGACGGCGGCGTCGGCGTGGAATGCGATCGCCGCGGAGCTGCAGTCGGCTGCGTTGAGTTATCAGAATGTGGTGACTCAGCTGGCCAGTGAGGAGTGGGCGGGCACGGCCTCGGCGGCGATGGCGGCCGCGGCCACCCCGTATGCGGAGTGGCTGGCCAGCACGGCGGCGCAGGCCGAGCAGGCCGCGGTGCAGGCCGCCGCGGCGGCGGCGGCTTATGAGGCGGCGTTCGCCGCGGTGGTGCCACCGCCGGTGATCGCGGCCAACCGGGCGTTGGTGCAGCAGTTGCAGGCCACCAACGTGATCGGGCAGAACACCGGGGCGATCGCGCAGTTGGAGGCCCAGTACGGCGAGTTTTGGGCCCAGGATGCCGGGGCGATGGCCAACTACTCGGTGCAGTCCACGGCGGCGACCAAGGGCATCACCCAGTTCCAGGCCGCCCCGAAGGTGACCAACGACGCGGGCACCACCACCCAGGCCAGCACGGTGGCCAACGCGGCGGCCAACACTTCCGCCGGCAACGCGGCCAACGTCGCGCAAAAGGCGGCCACCACCGCCACGACGACGACCACCGCGCCAGTCAAGGCAGCAGCGACCGCCGCGACGACGAACAACCCGATGAGCGAGCTGTGGTTCCTGTTGACCGGCCAGACCGCCTTCCCCACCAACCTGGGGGCGGCCGTCAACGGCTACAGCCCGTTCGCCAGCCTGTTCTATAACACCGAGGGTCTGCCGTACTTCAGTACCGGTATGGCCAACACCTTCACCCAGATCTCCAAGACGGTGGGGTTGATCGGTGGTGCGGCTCCGGCGGCAGCCAAGGCGCTGCCCGGTCTGGGTGGGCTCGGTGGTCTGCTCGGCGGCGGAGTCT
>NZ_LZIX01000325.1:0-724 GCF_001666955.1 Mycobacterium sp. E735
ACGTTCGACGCCGCCTTGCAGTCCCATCGTGACGCGCTGATCGCCGAATGGAAGCACGACCGCGCCGAGGGAGCGTCAGACAGCGCGCCGCCCCTGCCGGGCAGCGTCGAGGCGTTCATGCGCCTGATCGAGGCCGGCTGGGACGCGGAGACGACCCGCCGCCCACACGGACAGCACACCACCGTGGTGGTGCACGTCGACGCCGAAACGCACACTGCGGCACTGCACATGGGTCCGCTGCTCACCGACGCCGAACGCCGCTACCTGACCTGCGACGCCACCGGCGAACTGTGGTTCGAACGCCAGGGCGAGGTCATCGGCGCCGGCCGAACCACCCGCCTGATCAGCCGGCGACTGCGCCGCGCGCTCGAGCACCGCCACCGCAGCTGCGCGGTTCCCGGCTGCGGCGCCACCCGCGGCCTGCACGCCCACCACATCCGGCACTGGGAAGACGGCGGACCCACCGAGCTGACCAACCTCGTGCTGGTCTGCCCGTATCACCACCGGGCCCATCATCGTGGCGTCATCACCATCGCCGGACCCGCACCCACGCTGACCGTCACCGATCAGGCAGGCCGAACACTGAGGCCCGGATCGCTGGCGCGGCCACCGACAAAGCCCCCACCCCCGGTCGCCCCCTGCCCGGGACCCACCGGCGAGCGCGCCGACTGGTGGTGGTACCAACCCTTCCAACCCCAACCACCACAAACCAACAACTAGGCCG
>NZ_LZIX01000326.1:0-8907 GCF_001666955.1 Mycobacterium sp. E735
CGGTACGCCCGTCGATCCCCACACCACCTCCGCACCGCAACTGCGGTCGCAGGTGCTGGCGCTGCGGGGCGACGTCGTGGCCGATGACCGCTTCGCGCTGGCGTCTTAGAACCGGCGGCCCACCATGTCACTCCTCGACCGCTGGTTTCCTCATCTCGATCGGCGGATGCCGCTCAACATCGACGTGGGTCCGCTGCACGTCCACATGTACTCGACGGCTGTGTTCCTGATGTGGGTCACGGTGGCGATCCTCGCCGTCGCGGGCGCCGCCGTCCTGGTCTCGCGCAAGCGCGAGCTGGTGCAGAAATGGCGCACCTGGGTGCTGATCGCACCGGCTGTCGGGATCCCGGTTTGGGCCGGCCAAGGCACGACGGCGGGGTTGGCCGCGGCGCTGGCGGTCGTCGCGGTGATCGAGTACGCGCGACTGGTCAAGCTGGGCCGGGCCGACACCTACGTGCTTGTGGTCCTGGCCGTGGCATACCCGGTCGCGGCGTGGCTGCGCCCCTCGCTCCTGCAATTCGCGCCGATCATCGTGCTGCTGTGCGTGGCGCCCTCGGTCCTTCAGGGCGACGTCGAGAACGGCGCCAGGCGCGCCGCCTCCGCCGCCTTCGCCTCGGTGTGGATCTGCTGGTCGCTGTCCCACCTCGTCATGGTGGGACCGGACGCATACCTGCTGTGTTTCGCCGTCGCGGCCACCGACGTCGCGGCGTGGTGCGGCGGAAAAGGGTTGCGCCGCATGCGATGGGCGCGCACGCCGCTGTCCCCGCTGAGCCCCAACAAGACGGTCGGCGGGATGGTCGGCGCGATCATCGGCGCGTTCGGAATCCTCACCCTGTTGGGCACCATCTCCGTCGGCCTGCTCATCGCCGTCTCCATCGGCGGTCTGTTCGGTGACCTGCTTGAATCCATGCTCAAGCGACAGGCCCAGGTCAAGGACGCCGGTGACTGGCTGCCCGGATTCGGTGGCCTCCTCGACCGCATCGATTCACTGCTGGTTGTCCTCCCACTCGCGTACTTCCTCGGATGAGAGATCTCAATGAATAACGACAAGCCCACGATGCCGATCACCCTCAAGAATCGGACCGACGAAGCCGCGAACGCCACGGAAATGCGCGCCCGCTGGCGATTCCCGGCAGAGCCGTTCGGGTCGATCCCGATTAATCGGAGCGTCCAGCGCGAGAACCGATTCCTGCCCGCGGCGACCGGCGGCCTGGAGATGCGCGATGTCAGCCTCGCCGTTGACGGCGAAAGGGTTCTGCTGGAACGGGTTTCGTTCGCGGCGCGCCCCGGCACGTTGACCGCGGTGATCGGCCCCTCGGGCGCGGGCAAGTCCACTCTGGCCAAGGTCGCCGCCGGGGAGGATCGGCCGACCAGTGGGACGGCGTCTTTGGAGGCGAGGGCCGTGCACACAGTGCGCAGCGAGATCGGGATGGTGCCACAGGACGACCTTGTGCACGCCCGGCTCACCGTCGCACAGGCACTGCAGTACGCGGCGGAACTCCGGATGCCCGCCGACACCACCGCAAGCGCATGCGCGCGGGTGATCACCACCGTGCTCGAGGAACTCGAGCTGACACCCCACGCTGACACTCGCATCGACAGGTTGTCGGGCGGCCAGCGTAAGCGCGTGTCGGTCGCCGTCGAATTGTTGACCAGCCCTTACCTATTGGTGCTCGACGAACCGACGACGGGGCTGGATCCCGCGCTGGACCGCTCGGTGATGGCCATGCTGCGCCGGTTGGCCGACGCAGGCCGCGTGGTCGTGGTCGTCACGCATTCGTTGACGTTCCTGGATGTGTGCGACCAGGTGCTGTTGCTCGCACCCGGCGGCAAGACGGTTTTCTGCGGCCCTCCCGATCGGCTCAGTTCCTATCTGGGAGCCTCAGATTGGGCTGACATCTTCACCAGGGTATGCGCCGATCCGGACGGTCTCCAACGGCGGTTCATGCAGGGGCGAGACTCCCAGGAAGCGGACACGGTATGCCGTCCCGCGCTCGTTCAGCCGGTCCAACCGCCCCCTGTCGGCATATGGCGTCAAACGTCGACGCTCGCGCGTCGCCAGGTGAGGTTGCTTGTGGCGAACCGTGGTTACCTCGCCTTCCTCGCTGTGCTGCCGTTCATCGTCGGCCTGCTGCCGCTGACCGTCACCGGTCACGCAGGCCTGAGCCACATGCCGGCGCCTGGCGAACCACCGTTCGAAGCCAAACACATCGTCGCGTTGACGAGCTTCGCGGCGATCCTGATGGGAACCACACTGAGCGTCCGCGATCTCGTCGGCGAACGCGCCGTCTTCCGGCGCGAACAGGCGGCGGGACTATCGGCGTCGGCATACCTGCTCGCGAAGGCGATCGTCTTCGGCGCGGTCGCGGTGATCCAATCCGCGATACTCGTTGCGATCGTCACGGCGCCCGCGATCGGCAAGCCCGGCCCGTCTAGTGCGGTGGTCCTGGGTAGCCCGGCCGTCGAGTTGTTCGTCGGCGTCGCGGCGACCTGCGTAGTGGCCGTCCTTCTCGGCCTTGCGCTTTCGGCCGTGGCCCGCACCGGCGATCAGGTCATCGTGCTGCTGGCGATGACGCTGATGGCGCAACTGGTGCTCGCGGGCGGCTTCATCCCGGTGACCGACCGACCGTTGATGGAAGCCTTGGCCTGGCTGACGCCCGGACGATGGGGGTTCGCGGCGACTGCGTCGACGGCCGATCTGACCAAACTGGTCGCGGGGATTTCGAACGATTCGCTCTGGCAGCACACCGGTTCGGCGTGGCTCACGAATATGGCCGTGTTGGGGGTGCTTGCCATGCTCTTCGCCGGCGTCACGCGCTGGCGTCTTCGACGTTGAGGCGCTTGCGTTTTGCGCAATCCGACAAGCGGAACGCAGCCGGGCATTACGCTTCCTGGTTATGGCCAGGGGGAAGAAAGTTCTGATTGCGCTCGTGCTCGCATTCGCCGTCTCAACGACGTCGGTGGGCTGCATACCCATCACCATTCCCACCTGCCCCGCGGGTGGCGGCCCGGTCGGCTGCTGATCACAGGCGCGGCATGGGCGCGAGCTTCGCTGCCCGTCGTTGTCTGCAGTCGCTAATCCAGTCACCGGATTTGGGGCACCTTGGTGCCAGAGCTAGAGGCTTTGTGCCCTGTCTAGCCGGCGCCGCCCGAACGAAGATCACCACCAGCACAGGGTTAGGAGGCCGGTGGTGATCAAGCAAGCCATGGCGGGCGCTGCGGCGGTGGTCCTCTTCGTCGGGGGCTGCTCCGCTGGAAATCACAACGGCGGTGGCGGCACGACCACCACGACCACGTCGCATGGTCAGGCCGTGCGCGGATGGGTCGAACTGACCAAAGACCACATGCAAGACCTGGGGATAGCGATGGGCAAGGCGACATTCGCCATCGGGGAGCATGACTACGCCGCCCTGGGGGCCGCCTGCCACGAGGGCCACGACGCGGCGAGCTTCCTCCAGGGGCACCTGCCGTCCCCCGACAAAGAACTCACCGACGCGCTGCAGGCCAGCCTCGACGACTTCGATGCCGCGTCCCACTTCTGCGTCGCCGCGGTCGAGGACAAGGATGCCAACGAGGCGCGCCATGCCGGCGAATTCATGAACTCCGCCGAAGGGCATCTCACCACCGCCACCGGCATCCGGGATCGCATCGTCAACGGACCGGCCTAGGTCGGATCAGCGACCAAGGGGCCGCTGGGCGAGGACCTTGGCCCCTACCAGCTCTCGGCGGGCGGGGCGACAGTGAGATCACACAACTTCAGGGAGGACGAGCAATGAATCGCGAAGTGAGCAAATTCTTCTGCGGGGCGTTCGCCGGCATCGCGTACGCCCACGCGGGCTACGCCATTGCCGCTTCCAGCGGCATCATCGACGAGCCGATCTTCCTCGGGAGGAAGTGGGGCGTCGGGTTCATGTGGACGGAGGCCGTCGTCTATTCCGCGATCAGCGTGGCGCTCGGGTACGCGGGCTGGCGCCAACGGCCGGTCGGGCTGCGCGCGGTCCCCGCGCCGGAGACGAACGGGCAGAGCGAGCACGGGGTGAGCCAGGCGAAGGCCCCTCAGTCGGCCTGGAACTGATCGGCACCGCGCCGGTATGAACGTCCGTCGCGGGAAGTGGCCGGCGGTCTGTGCGGTCCTGCTGTCGGTGCTCGAGCTGCTGGCGTCGGCGCCGGCGTCGGCCGACCCGGGCGACGACGCGTTCATCGCGTCCCTCGCCAACTACGGGATCGAAGTCCGAGACAGCGACGTCGCGATCGCGATGGCCCACCGGGTGTGCACCGGATTCGACAACAACGCGAACGCAAGCGTGCTGGCGATGAAGGTGAAGCGCGACACCGATCTCTCGATGAAGGAAGCCAGCTACTTCGTCGGCCTGTCCGTGGCCGCCTACTGCCCGCAGTACCGGGGGCTCATCGACAGTTCGCTGATCTGGCTGGTCCCAGGGCCCCCGCTGATGTGAGCCGGTACGCCGTAAGCAAGCCGGACGGCCCAAGGCACAGTAAGTTGGTCGCGACCGCCACCGCGAAGGAGCCGCGCCGAAGTGACCGACGATCCGCGGAGCGACGGCGTGTCCAGTCAATACGATCGCTGGGAATACCCGCCCCCGGTGACCGATCTGGCGGCGTGGACCAAGACCCACTGGGACTGGTTCGATCCGTTCTGGGCGCACCGGGTGTTGTGGCCTAACCGGGAGTACGTACCGGACCTGGACATTCTGATCGCGGGTTGCGGCACCTTCCAGGCTGCGCTTTTCGCGTTCATGAACCGCGCCGCCAGGGTGGTCGCGATCGACGTCAGCCGGAAGGCGCTGGAACACGAGCGGTACCTGAAAGACCGGCACGGCCTGGACAACTTGGAGCTGCACCTGCTGCCCATCGAAGAGGTGGCGACGCTCGGGCGCGACTTCGACCTCATCGTGTCCACCGGCGTCCTGCACCACATGGCGGATCCGCTGACCGGGCTGAAGGCGCTCGGCGGGTGCCTGCGCGCGGACGGTGTGCTGGCCGTCATGCTGTACGCCAAGTACGGCCGGATCGGCGTCGAGATGCTCGAATCGGCGTTCCGCGACCTGGGGCTGGGGCAGGACGACGCATCGGTCCACATGGTCAAGGAGGCGATCGCGGTGCTGCCCGCGGATCACCCCGTCCGCCCGTATCTGAAGGGCGCGCGCGATCTGGTGTCCGACGGCGCTTTGGTCGACACGTTCCTGCACAGTCGCCAGCGGAGCTACACCGTCGCGGAATGCCTGGACCTGGTCGGCGCCGCCGGATTGGCATTCCAGGGCTGGTTTCACAAGACGCCGTACTACCCGCACGACGTCGTCGCGCCGGCGAGCGGGTTCCAGGCGCTGCTGAACCAGCTGCCCGACGTCCAGCTGTGGTCGGTGATGGAACGCCTGCAGCCGGCGAATGCCACGCACTTCTTCATGGCCTGCCGCCCCGAACGCCCGAAAGAGCACTACGCGATCGATTTCTCGACGCCCGAGGCGCTCGATTACGTTCCGCTATTGCGGACGGCCTGCCTGCTCGCCGGGGACGATATCCATCTGCCGGGCAGCAAGCTGAAGCTCAACCCGGCCCAGTTGCCGTTCGTTCAGCAGGTCGACGGCCGCCGGACGATTCGGGAGATCATCGAGCACGTCGCCCGCCAGGGCGACGTCGGCCCCGAAAATGCCGAACTGGTAAGGGAATTCGGGCGAAAACTGTTCGAGTCGCTGTGGCGTCTCGACTTCCTGGCGATGGCGTTGCACACCGCTTAGGTGCTCCCGCCGTTCCGACTGTCGGCCTTCGCCGTCAGCAGGCCCTGCCGCAACGCGGCAATCGCGTGGGCGGCCCGGTTCGCCGCGACCGTATAGCCTTCCAGATCCGCTGCGCTTTCGGCGTTCTCGGCGAGGGTGCGGGACAGCCGCGCGGTGTCCTTCAGGTTGCGGATCGCCGCCCAGATCGCTTCTTCGAGTTCGTCGCCGTAGGCGACGAGCAGCGCCTGGGCCGTCCACGCGTGGCCGACCTGGCAGCGGTAGGCGTTGTCGCCAACCGACATCAGAGCTCCGTTGCAGCTCGGGCACGTGTATCCGGTCGGTGGGCCCAGGTCTTCCACGCCGACGGACGCGGCGAACTGGCTGTCCATCGCGATCTGATTCTCCAACTCGAGTCGCCCGTCGGGATCGGCCGCCGGCTCCTCGACGTTCCGGTCGGCGAGCCGCCCGAGCAGGCTGCCGATCTCCTTTGCCGCGGCCGTGTGATCGGCCAGGCCGGCCTTGATGGCGTTCTTCGGTAGGTCGGGAAACAGCGCGTCGCTCGGTTCCTGAACCACTGTGGCCCCTCCCTTGGACTTGATGGCGCGCAGTCCGGCCACGCCGTCGTCGAGCAGCCCCGACATCAGAACGCCGATCGCGCGTGGGCCATAGTCCAGCGCGACGGACCGGAACAGTGCGTCGATGCCGGGTCGGCGACCGCTCTCCCACGGTCCGTCCGACAGCGCCACCCGGTGGTCGCTGGCCAGCAGATGGTGGTTGGGCACGGCGGCGTAGATCCGGCCGGCCTCCAGCACCGCACCGCCGACCGCCGCGACCGCGGGCAGCGGGCCGCTTCGGTTGATGATCTGCGCCAGCAGGGACGGCGCTCCCGGGCTCATGTGGATGACGATCATGACCGCGAACGGAAAGTCCGGCGGCATCCCCGCCGCCAGTTCGCTCAACGCCTCGATGCCCCCGGCGGATGCGCCGATCGCCACCACGCCTTCAGCCGGCGTTGCCGTGCGACCCATAGCTCGACCTAGCCCTACCCTGTCGCGGTGACAGCCTTCAGATCCGTACCGCTCCAACACTGACCCCCGCAAGGCCGCGCGCCAAGGGCCATAAGCCCTCTCCGCGGCGTCACCTTTCGCCGGGAAAGCCGTTGGCGCCGCGGGAATCCGGCGGCCCGAGAACGCCGCGCGGCGGGGGTCGTGCGCCGCGGACCAAATTTTCGACCCGGCCCCCGAGGACCACGGAAACCGTCACTCATACACTGACCCCTCGTGGGCATGCTGTTTGGTCTTGCGCCGTGGATCGTCTATTGGGTGCTCGTCGGTAACGTCCCATTGCCGGCGGCCGCACTCGTCGGGCTGGCCGTCGCTGCCGTCGCACTGGCGATCGGGCACCTCACCGGCAAGCCGGAGCGGACGCTCGAAATCGGTTCCGCCGCAGTGTTTGTGGTGCTGACGGGGCTGACCTTCGCGCTCGGTGACCGGTTCTCCCACCGGTGGATGCTCCCGCTGAGCATCGCCGGTTTCCTGGTGGTCGCGCTCGCCGGCACGCTGACGGGCAAGCCGTTCGTGCGCGCGTTCGCCGCCGCGGAGCAGCCCGCGGACGTGCGCACGACCGAGTTGTTCGCGCGGGCCGCCAACGTCCTGAGCTGGGTGTGGGTGGGAACCCTGGCCGTCATGACGGTGTCGTCGGCGATCCCGCCGCTCATCCGGGGCGATGCCACCATCCTGGACACCAGGACTCCGTTGTCGTACGCCTGCTACTGGCTCATTCCGTTCACGCTGTTCGGACTGGCGGCGCTGGCGTCGCGGGTGCTGCCCGAGCGGATGCTCGCCGGGATCGACGACGTGGCGCGGGAAACCTCGTTCGTCGCCTACGACGAGGCCACGATCGACGAGCTGTACTTCCTTGCCCAGGAGCACGCGAATCGGGAGGTCGGTCCTGGCAAGGAGGCCTACAACGTGAAGGTCGGGGGGATGGGCATCCCGTTGACGGGGGACGAGTCCCGCAAGTCGTGGCCCTCGACGTACAAGGTGCGCGACAAGCGGCGCTGACGGCGTGGGGGTGTTCCGCTACGTTGGGTTCCGGCGGGGCGGGCCCGGACCGGCCGCACGCGCTCCGCGTCGGGTTGCGGCCGACCAGGGAGCCCAAAGAGGAGTCGCGAATGAACGCGGTCAGCCCAGACGCCATCCGTGCGGAGACGATCACCATTACCGGTCACGGCGGCGACGAAATCGAGGCGTACCTGGCGACTCCGCTCGCCGAGGGCACTCGCGGCGGGGTCGTGTGGATCCATCACATGCCCGGCTATGACCGCGAGACCAAGGAGTTCGTCCGGCGGCTCGCCGTCAGCGGCTTCCACGCCATGGCCCCGAACCTCTATTCGCGTGAGGCGCCGGGCGCGTCGCCCGACGATGCGGCGGCGGCGGCGCGGGCGGCGGGCGGCGTGCCCGACGAGCGCCTGGTCGGCGACGTCGCGGGCGCGGTCGAGCACTTGCGCTCGTTGCCGGGCGCCAACGGCAGGTTCGGCGTCATCGGGCATTGCTCCGGCGGGCGGCACGCATACCTGGCGGCGTGTTCGCTGCCGTTCGATGCCGCGGTGGACTGCTATGGCGCCTTCATCGTCGAGGATCCGCCGGAGGGGATGCCCAAGGCCATGAAACCGATCCTGCAGCTGGCGCCGAACCTGAGTTGCCCGCTGCTGGGCCTGTTCGGGCTCGACGACCGATTCCCGGCGCCGGCCGCGGTCGCCGCGCTGGACGGCGAGCTGAACAGGCTGAACAAACCGCACGAGTTCCACTCCTACGAGGGCGCGGGCCACTCGTTCTTCTCCGTCGATCGGCCCGCCTACCGGCCCGAGGCGGCGGTCGACGGCTGGCGGCGCATCGACGACTTCTTCGCCACCCACCTGAAAGGCTAGGCCGCCCATGTGCACCTATCTCACCGAACACGTCGGAATCGACGGCAGCGGCAAGGGCGCCACGGGGTGGTTCGGCGCCAGCCGCGCGACGGCCCGAGCTCCGGATTGATCACGTCGATGTTGACCGTGTGGCCGTAGGGGGCGTGCACGGGGTGATCGACATACACCGTCGCGCGGCTGGCGCCGAACCACCCCGTGGCGCCCTTGCCGCTGCCGTCGATTCCGACGTGTTCGGTGAGATAC
>NZ_LZIX01000327.1:0-14723 GCF_001666955.1 Mycobacterium sp. E735
CGGCCCGCAGGCTGGCGCCGCCCGCCACGGTGAGTCGCGTGGCTGACGATGATCGCCGTCGCGTCCACTCACCAAGGCAAGGGCGTCTGGGGGCAGCTCAGCGCGAAGGGGCTCGGCATACTGATCGAACGCGGCTACCCGATCGTCTTCGGGGTGCCGACCCAGACCGCGATGTACGACGGCTTCGGCGCCGGCGTGGGCAGCTATCTGCGCAGCTACTCCGTCGACCGCCGCTTCGCCAAGCTGCGCACGCCGCCGGCGGAGATCCGGGCGCGCGAGATCACCGCCGCCGAGGCAAAAGACCACTTGCCGGAAATCTACGAAAGATGGTGTGCTGCAACGAATGGGGCGGTGGCCCGCAACGAAGCCTGGTGGGCGGACCATCGGCAGGACCTGCCGGTGCAGCGAGGCAACGGCAGCCCGTTGAACTACACGATCCATCCGGACGGCTTCCTGACCTACCGCGTCGTGGGTGAGTCGAATCACGGCTACCGGCCACCGTTGGGCACCGTGGTCGTCGAAGACTTCTGCCCCATCACCGACGAGGCCCATACCGAGCTGCTGCAAACGTTGTTGGCCCTGGAGATGTTCAACACGGTCGAGATCGACGTGCCGGTCGACGACCCGCTGCCGCTCAAGCTCACCGACCTGCGGGCCGCCGAAACCACCGGTGTGAGCGATTTCCTCTGGGTGCGGATCAACGACGTGCCCGAGGTGCTGGGCACCCGCGCGTATGCGGCGGACATCGACCTCGCGCTGGAGGTCACCGACCCCCTCGACCTCGCCGGCGGGCGGTTCCTCCTGCAGGCCCGTGACGGCGTGGGCAAGTGCACACCGCACGACGGGCCCACCGACGTCGGCATCGGCCTGGCAGATCTGGCCACCATCTACATGGGCGCACACCCGGCCTCCGAGCTCCTGCGAGCGGGCCGGATCACCGAAGAGCGCCCGGGCGCGATACGCGACCTGGATGCCGCCTTCAGCACCGATCGGGCCCCCTACTGCGGGACCCTGTTCTGACGGGGCTTGCGCGGCAGACGGTTTCAGCGATCGGGTTTCCCGAGGCCCCCGCGAGCGCTCTCGGGTGGCTAACCTGGAAGGAAACCGGGATTTCACTCCGCGGCAGGACGCCTGTTATTGTCGCGTACGCGGTCTCGGCCGTCGAAAGCGCCGTTAGCTCAGTTGGTAGAGCAGCTGACTCTTAATCAGCGGGTCCGGGGTTCGAAACCCTGACGGCGCACAGTTGACATACCGGGGGCGGCTAACGGCCGCTCGGACCACTTTTCGTCGTGATTTGGCCGCCACACGATTGATGCTGCAGGTAGCTTCTCCTTCACAGCGAACGCCCTTTGCGTCGAAGGAGCTGCCATGGGGTTCATCCAGCCGAACCTGCCCGTCGTCGACGTGGCCGAGTGGAGCAAGCAACCCCGCGCGCAACGGATCGTCCCGATGGTGCGCCACATCGCCGAGAACGGGTTCGGCACCCCGCTGGTGATGCATGTGATGTATGGCGTGAAGATCGCGCTGTACATCCTCGGCGGCTGGGTGTTCGGGTGGTGCACGACGGGCATCGGCAGCTTCACGGGCGTCGCCGCCTGGTGGTCGGAACCGATCGTGTTCGAGAAGGCCGTGCTGTACACGATGCTGTTCGAAGTCATCGGCCTGGGCTGTTGCTTCGGGCCGCTGGCCGGCCGGTACTTCCCGCCGATGGGCTCCATCCTGTACTGGTTGCGGCCCAGCACCATCCGGCTGCCCCCGTGGCCCGATCGGGTGCCGCTGACCAAGGGCAGCGTCCGCAGCCCGCTCGACGCCATCCTCTACGGCGCGCTGCTGGCGCTGCTCGCCATCGCGCTGGTGTCCGATGGCACCGGCGCAATCCCCGCCCTGCACACCGACATTGGCGTGCTGGCCCCTTGGCACACCGTCGCGATCCTGTCGGTCCTGGCCGTCCTCGGTCTGCGCGACAAGGTGATCTTTTTGGCCGCGCGCGGTGAGGTCTATGCGCCGCTGGCGCTGGTCTTCCTGTTCGCCGGGGCGGACTCCATCATCGGGGCCAAGGTGGTCTTCATGGTGATCTGGCTCGGGGCGGCCACCTCAAAGCTCAACCGGCACTTCCCGTTCGTGATCTCGACGATGCTCGCGAACAACCCGTTCATCCCCTCCGGGGCGCTCAAGCGCTCGATGTTCAAGCGCTACCCGGACGACCTGCGCCCCAGCGCGCTGGCGGGTTTCATCGCGCACTTCTCCACCGCCGTGGAAGGCCTGGTACCACTGGCGCTGCTGTTCTCCCACGGCGGCTGGCCGACGGCCATCGCCGCGTTCGTGATGATCGTCTTCCACCTGAACATCCTGCTGGCCTTCCCGATGGGGGTGCCGCTGGAGTGGAACGTCTTCATGATCTTCGGCGTGCTGTCGCTGTTCGTGGCGCACGCCTGGCTCGGGTTGTCCGATGTGGCCAATCCGTTGCCGGTGGCGATCCTGTTCGTCGTCATCGCCGGGGTGGTCGTCGTCGGAAACCTCTACCCGCGCAAGGTGTCCTTCCTGCCGGGCATGCGGTATTACGCGGGCAACTGGGACACCACGGTGTGGTGCGTCAAGCCGTCGGTCGACGAGAAGATCCGCACCGGCTCCCGCGCGCTGGGACCGATGTATCACCTACAGCTCGAGCGTCTCTACAAAACCAAAGAAGAGACCTTGGTCCCCATTCACCTCGCCTACGCCTTCCGAGGGATGAACACCCACGGCCGCGCGCTCTACACCCTGGTACACCGCGCTTTGGCCGGCTACGACGAGGCCGACTACAACCTCTGCGAAGGCGAGAATCTCTGCGCAATGGTGCTGGGCTGGAACTTCGGCGATGGGCACATGCACAACGAATGCCTCATCGAGGCGCTACAGCAGCGCTGCAACTTCGAGCCCGGTGACGTGCGGGTGGTGATCCTGGACGCGCAGCCCATCCACATCCAGCGTCAGGAGTACCGCCTGGTGGACGCGGCGACCGGCGAATTCGAGCGCGGCTACGTCGAGGTCGAGGACATGGCTACCACCCAGCCGTGGGCCGATGACCTCCCGGTGCACGTTCAGAGCGGCACGGGCGCCGGCATGACCTGACGGGTCAGCGGTTGCGCACCCGGTGCACCACGACCACGACGACGAGGACGCCGACGCCGGCCAGTGAGACCGTCACCGCGGGCTTCTTGACGAACGCGATCACCCGAACCTTGAGGTCGTCGGCGAGGCGGCGCGGGTTGGCGCGCACGGCAAGCGAGTCGACGGTGGCCGCCAGCTGGTCGCGGGCGACGTCGATGTCCCGCTTGATGGCCTCGGGGTCCCGGTCCGCCACGTGTCTGTCCTCCCAATCGGCCTGATGCACCTGAGGCACTACCCTAGATCAGCTGGCGATAACCCCAACGCTCCGGTGAACAGAAAGGGGCCTAGAAATTGGCCGAGACCACGCGGCTTGCGCCGGGCGACAAAGCGCCCCCCTTCAGCCTGCCCGACGCCGACGGCAATAAGGTGTCGCTGTCCGACTACAAGGACCGTCGCGTCATCGTGTACTTCTACCCCGCGGCCTCGACGCCGGGCTGCACGAAGCAGGCCTGCGACTTCCGCGACAACCTGCGCGAACTCGGCGACGCCGGCCTCGACGTCATCGGCATCTCCCCCGACAAGCCGGAGAAGCTGGCCAAATTCCGCGACGCCGAGAAGCTGACGTTCCCGCTGCTCTCGGATCCCGACCGCAAGGTGCTGACGGCCTGGGGCGCCTACGGCGAGAAGCAGATGTACGGCAGGACGGTGCAGGGCGTGATCCGCTCGACCTTCGTGGTGGACGAGAAGGGCAAGATCGCCGTCGCGCAATACAACGTCAAGGCCACCGGCCACGTGGCCAAGCTTCGGCGCGACCTGTCGGTGTGAACCGCGGAGCGGTTACGCGGCGCACTGCGCCAGGCCGGCTTCACCCGTGCCCGTCGTCGACTTGGTGTCCTTCACCGTCCCATTGACCGTGATCGTGCAGGTCGTCTTCTGACCGGTCGGGTTCGCGGCGACCGTCAGCACCGCCGCGGGACTGGTGTCCTTACTGGTGAACGAGATCGACCACGGCGCGGGCTGATTGGTCAGCATCTGCAGCGTGCCCGTCGCATCGATATACGACACCGCGGCCAACGGGGCGTCCGAGGTCACGGTGTACACCACCGCATCGCCCGGCGCGGCGACCGCACCCTGCGCCGTTAGCAGCGACGCTGAAACCAATGCCGCGGAGGCCGCAGCAAACTGTGTCTTCATCACTTGCTCCCTACTGCCCCCGCTGACCGGTACTTTGCGCCGGTTCGGGCGCCTCGGCAACTTTTGCACGCGGGGGTTGCCGTGAGGAGGTCGGCGGGCGGGCCGTCAGGCAAGTTGAGATCGGTAGCGGAAGCGAACGCCAAGAATTTCACCAGTGGTGCGCCGTAGCGTGCAGCACAATTGGCAACGGAAGGCTTTCTCATATGAACGGACCCCTCAGTCGCATCATCGGGGCGGCAATGATTTCCGGCGGCGTCGCGGCGGCCGCTATGGGCTTGGCCGCACGCGCCGAAGCTACGCCGCCGTCCTATTGGCATTACTGCCCCGGCCAGAAATGGGGATACACGGTTCCGATACCGCCCGGGTTCGACCTGAGCGTTTGTCATTGGTTCGCGGTGACCGCTGAAAGCACCCCGTCGGGCCCGGTGTATCACTTCCGGGAAGCTGACCCGTCCGAGGTGCCCGCGCCGGCACCCGGCTTCCCCTGGCCGTAACGGTCAGCCCGATGCCGGTGATCAGGGGCGACCATTGCACTCCACGCAGGCCGAGGCGGATCATTTAGCCGTGGACGCGGACGACCCCGAGCAATACATCCGCGACCTCGAGAACGGCTCCGGCACCGCGCCGGAGCCGTTCGCGGCGCCCAGTGGCGGACAGTTCGGCGGCCCGCGCTGGTTCGGCGAAATCGCGAAGCTTGCGAATACGTCGCGAGGCAAGTTGATGCTGGGGATGTGCGCGGTCGTGGCGGCGCTGGCGGTCGCGTTCTTCTTGAGCCACGCCGGCACCACCGTCCAAGGAAATCTGGTGATGATCAATAGCGGCGCGAAGACCACGATCGACTGCAACAACGGCAACCTGAAGCTGGACGGCGACAACAACACCTATACCGTCACCGGCCACTGCCAACGGCTCGAGGTCTTCGGCAGCGGAAATCATGTCGCACTCGACAGCGCCGACACCCTCGACGTTTTCGGCGACGACAACGCGGTGACCTATCACTCGGGTTCACCGAGAATCGAGAAGACGGGAAACAACAACGCCGTATCACAACGGCGGTAAAGCGTTGGTGCGGTAGGGCCGCCGTCAGGCCAGGCTGGCCAGCAGCAGCGCCTCGGCGATCGCGGCGCGTTCCAGCACGCCGAGGTGCAGGCTCTCGTTGATGCTGTGCGCCTGGGTGTTTGGGTCCTCGACGCCGGTGACCAGGATCTTGGCGTGCGGGAACGCCTCGGCGAATTCGGCGATGAACGGGATGGAGCCGCCCATGCCCATGTCGATCGGGTCGGTCCCCCAGGCCTGCCGGAACGCGGCCCGCGCGGCGTCGTACACCGGGCCGCTGGCGTCGATGGCGTAGGGCTCGCCAACGTCGCCGCGGGTGACGGTGACCCGTGCGCCCCAAGGTGCGTGCTCGCGCAGGTGCGAAGTCAACGCGTCCAGGTGCGCCTCGGCGTCGCCGCCGGGCGCAACCCGCATGCTGATCTTCGCCCGGGCACGCGGGATCAGCGTGTTCGACGCCTTGTCGATCGGCGTGGTGTCGATGCCGATCACGTTGATCGCCGGTTTGGCCCACAGCCGCTGCGGCGCCGGGCCCGAACCGATCTCGGACACCCCGTCCAGCAGCCCGGAGTCGGCGCGCACCCGCTCGGGCGGGTAATCCACGGCGGCGGCGGTGCTTTCGTGCAGGCCGGCGACGGCCACGTTGCCGTCGTCATCGTGCAGGCTCGCCAGCAGCCGCACCAGGACGCTCACCGCGTCGGGCACCACGCCACCCCAGATACCGGAGTGCAGGCCGTGATCGAGCGTGGCGACCTCGACCACGCAGTCGACGAGGCCGCGCAACGAAACCGTCAGCGCCGGAACGCCGGTGCTCCAGTTGTCGGAGTCGGCGATGACGATGACGTCGGCGGACAGCGCGTCGCGGTGGGCGGCGAGCAACCGGCCCAAGGACGGCGAGCCGGATTCCTCCTCGCCCTCGACGAATACGGTCACGCCAACCGGGGGCCGGCCGCCGTGCGCCCGGAACGCCGCCAAATGCGTTGCGATACCAGCCTTGTCGTCGGCGCTACCACGGCCGTAGAGCCGCCCGTCACGTTCGGTGGGCTCAAAGGGCGGTGACGCCCACTGGCCGGTGTCGCCTTCGGGCTGCACGTCGTGGTGGGCGTACAGCAGCACGGTCGGCGCGCCCGGCGGCGCGGGGTGTCGCGCGATGACCGCGGGCGCCCCACCCTCGCTGACGACCCGCACATCGCCAAAACCGGCCTGCGACAACAGCTCCGCCACCGACCGCGCGCTGCGATGCACCTCGTCGCGGCGGCCCGGGTCGGCCCACACCGACTCGATGCGGATCAGGTCCTCGAGGTCGCGGCGCACCGACGGCAACAGCTCGCGGACGCGTTCCACCAGATCGCTCATGATCTCGAGGCTAGTCCCCCACTTTCCCGGCCCAGCAGACGCAAAGTCGCATGAATCCTCCGCGGCAGATGCGACTTTGCATCTGCTCGCGAGAGGCGTCAGGTCGTCTCCAGGATCGCCACCGCGGCCGCGGTGTCTCCCTCGTGTGTCAGTGACACGTGGATCGTCACGTCGGCCAGGTGCTTGGCGATGTCGCCGCTGAGCCGCACCCGGGGCCGGCCCCACATGTCGGTGACCACCTCGATGTCCCGGTGGATGTCCTCCGGGAGCACGGGCCGCTGGGCGAACCGGGACCCCGACCAGGCCTTGATCACCGCCTCCTTCGCAGCCCACCGTGCCGCCAGGTGGCGCGCCGCCGACGAACTCTTGTCCGAGGCATCGCGGCGCTCACCCGGAGTGAACGTCTCGGAGAAGACGGTTCCCGGCTGGTCGACCTGCTCGGCGAAATCAGGGATGGAGACGACGTCGATCCCCACACCGACAATTCCCATGGGACGCCAGGCTAACGGACGGTAGTTGACGTCATCCGGGCGAGACCTCGTACGCCTCGCCCTCACCGAGCCGAGACGCCGGGTCCAGCAGCATCGCCGCCTCCTGGCGCTTCTCCGGTGCGTCATGGCTGAAACGACGGTCCGCCGGCCGCTCGTACATCGGCGCGCCGCCGGCGATGGCCGAGACCAACCGGCGCTGACCGGCGAGCAGCCGCGCCTCCGCACGCCGCTGGTAGTCCGCGCGCTGATCGGCATCCAGCGACGCGATGAACGCCTGCGGGTGCACCAGCGCCACCAGCCCCGACACGTGGCCGAACCCGAGGCTGGTCAGCAGCCCCGCCTTGAGCGGGAACTTCTCGCCCAGCCGCAGCGTCTCGCGCACCCACACGAAGTGCGCCGAGCCGGCCAGCTCGTCGTCGACGCAGTCCAGGCTGCGGTTCGGCGGGATCACCCCGTCGCGCAGCATCTGGCACAGGCCCATCATCTGGAACACCGCCGCGCCGCCCTTGGCGTGGCCGGTGAGGCTCTTCTGCGACACCACGAACAGCGGTGCGCCCTCGGAGCGGCCCAGCGAGTCGGCCAGCCGCTCGTGCAGCTCGGTCTCGTTGGGATCGTTGGCCAGCGTCGAGGTGTCGTGCTTGGAGATCACCGCGATGTCGTCGGCACCGACGCCGAGCTTGCCGAGCGCCCGCGCCAACTGCGAGTCCCTGCCGCCGCGGCCGGCGCCCAGCGCACCCAGGCCCGGGGCCGGGATCGAGCTGTGCACGCCGTCGGCGAACGACTGCGCGTAGGCGACCACGGCCAATACGGGCAGGCCCATCTTGAGCGCCAGGTCGCCCCGGGCGAGCAGGATGGTGCCACCGCCCTGCGCCTCGACGAAGCCGAGCCGGCGCCGGTCGTTGGGCCGGGAGAACTTCGAGTCGTGGATGCCCCGGCCCCGCATCATGGACGAGTCGGCGGTGGCGGCCATGTCACCGAAGCCGATGATGGCTTCCAGCGTCAGGTCGTCGAAGCCGCCGGCGACCACCAGTTCGGCCTTGCCGAGGCGGATCTTGTCGACGCCCTCCTCGACCGACACCGCCGCGGTCGCGCACGCGCCTACCGGGTGAATCATCGCGCCGTAGCTACCCACATAGCTCTGAATGACGTGCGCGGCAACCACATTCGGCAGCACTTCCTGCAGGATGTCGTTCGGCTTGTTCCGGCCGAGCAGGTTGCCGTGATACATCGTCTGCATCGACGTCATGCCGCCCATTCCGGTGCCCTGGGTGCTGGCGACCAGGCCCGGGTGCACCCATCGCATCAACTCGGTCGGGGTGAATCCCGACGACAGGAATGCGTCGACGGTCGCGACGATGTTCCACAACGCCACCCGGTCGGTCGAGCTGGCCATGTCCTGGCTGATGCCGAACACGGTCGGATCGAATCCGGTGGGGACCTGCGCGCCGACGACCCGCGACAGCTTGGTCTTGCGCGGGACCCGAATCTCGGTGCCGGCCTTGCGGATCACCTGCCAGTCGCTGGAGTCGGGCACCGGCCGCACGATGGTGTGCTCGGGGTCGAATTCGACGAAGGCGCGAGCGTCGGCCTCCGAGGACACCACGAAGGAGAAGTCCTTTTCCAGGAACACCGACACCAGCAGCGGCGATGCGTGATCGGGATCGATCGCGCCGTCGTCGACGAACTCGCGGATGCCCACCCGCTCGACCACGATGTCGTGGTAGCGCTCGACCAGTTCGGTCTCGTCGACCAGGTCTCCGGATTCGGTGTCATACCAACCGGGTTGGGGGTCGTCCTCCCACCGGACCAGCCCGGTGGTCCAGGCCAGCTCGAGGACGCCCGCGGCCGACAGCTCGTTGTCGACTTCCATCTCGAACCGGGTGCGCGACGAACCGTAGGGACCGATCTCGGCGCCGCCGACGATCACCACCAGGTCGGCGGGGTCGACGTCCAGGTCGGCCCATTCGGGCGGTGGCGCCGGCTTGAAGCCTCGCGGCGGGGACGGCAGCGCGGCGATGGTGCCTTCCGCCGCAACGTCATCCACGACCTGATCGCCCGACGTGGCCTGTTCGCGCGCCTTGGCGGCCAGTTCGGCCATGTCGAGGTTGGCCTCGGCAAGGCCGCCGGTCAGGTCGGCCTTGATCGGCGCGCCGGCCGCCGCCACCTTGGACTCGACGTCGCAGAGACCCAGCAGCATGGCCGCCATCTGCTGGGTGGAATACGTGGTGACACCGGCCTCCTCGACGGCCTCGACGATGGCGTCGTTGTGGCCCATCAGCCCGGTGCCGCGGGTCCAGCCGATCAGCGCGTGCGCGAGGCTGACCCTCGCGGCCCACGAGGATTCGGCGTGCCAGCGACTCACCACCGCGTCCAGCGCCGACTTGGCCTCGCCGTAGGCGCCGTCGCCACCGAACATGCCGCGGTTGGGCGAACCGGGCAGCACCACGTGCAGCCGCGACGCGATGTCGCGCTCGGCACCGATCTTGGATAGCCCACCGATCAACCGCTGCACCGCCCAGAGCAGAACCTTCATCTCCATCTCGGAGCGCGAACCCGCCTCCGACAGGTCCCCGGCGACACGCGGCGCCGCGAACGGGAAGAGCAGCGTCGGTGTCTGCGCGTCCTTGATGTGAATGGATTGCGGCCCAAGGCTTTCGGTCTGCTCGGTGCCGATCCATTCCGCCAGCGCGTCGATGTCGGAGTAGGACGCCATGTTGGCGGCGACCACCCACAGCGCCGCACCGTACCGGGCGTGGTCGCGGTAGAGCCCGCGGTAGAACGCCAGCCGCTCGTCGTCGAGTTTGGACGTCGTGGCGATGACGGTGGCTCCGCCGTCGAGCAGTCGCGCGACGACCGACGCGGCGATCGATCCCTTGGAAGCGCCCGTCACGACGGCGACTTCGCTGCGGTACGGGCCGGGGTCGGGGTTCTCGGCGCCGGCCGCGATGCGGCCGTACAGCGAGGCGTGGATCTGGCGACCGGCGGCCAGCGATTTGCCCTGCCACCAGGTGGCCTGGGTCGCGACGACGTGGCCCGCGCCCTCGAACCTTTCGGACAGGCTCTTCCACTGGGCGTCGATCTCACCCTCGTCGGCCAGCCAGAGCTTGACCAAGTCCTCGCGGGCACTGGCCCACCGGTCGTCGAACACGACGGCCTTCTTGGCGTCGAAAGCCGGTGCCACCAAACGCGGCCAGTCCGCGCCGAGTTCGGCGGTGACCAGGTCGATGAGCTCGGCGTCGGTGGCGGCCGGCGGCGCGCTCACCGGGTTGTCGTGGCCGAGCTGGCCCAGGATCAGGCGGGCCGCCGAGGCGAGCACACCGTCGCGACCGGTGATCTGGTCGGTGAATTCGCTCAGCGCGGCCGCGTCGACGGTCGCACCGCCGCCGCCTCCCGAAGAGGGCAGCGCCACCGCGATCCCGCGCCGCGCGGCCACGGAAGCGACCGCGGCGTCGACGACCTTGTCGACCGACGCGGCGTCGGCCAGCGCGCCCTCGTGCAGGTGTCCCATGGCGCCCCCGCGAACGCTGTTGCCCTCGCGGGTACCCAGCGCGACTTCGACCGTGACGTGCTTGGCCCAGCCGTCGCCGAGCTCCCACGTCTTCTTGACACGCTCGGCGATCGCGGCGGGCCGCTTGCCGGAGGGCCCAAGCACGGTGCGCAGTTGGTCGTTGATCGCGTCGGAAAGCACTGGGCCGAAAGGCTTGTAGGTACGGGCCAGCTTGGTGACCTGCGACCGCAGGCCGGCCAGGTCAGCCTCGGCGGCGCCGTCGATGGCGCCCAGGTTCAACTCCGACCCGAGGTCGACCAGCAACTGGTTGCGCCGCGACGAGGCGCCGTCGGTGATCGACTCGATGGAGTCGAGCTCCTCGATCTGGTCGATGCGCATCTTGGCCGACAGCGCGATCAACGCCAGGGTGGCGTCGGCGGCGTCGAACCCGATGTCATCGGGCCTCGGAGCACCGGACGGAACTGCGGCGGGAGCCGCAGCGACGACTGGGGCGACATTGGGGTTGGGCCCACCGTCCGACGCGGCAGCGTCGGAATCGGCGGCCGGCTCGTCGGCGTCGGGCTCCGGCTCGGGGTCGGTGTCGGTGGCGAACAGCACCGCGGCGTCGCGCTCGGCGTTGAGCACTTCGACTGTGCTGTGGGCATATTCGGGCAACTTGAGGGTGTTGGTGGCCAGTCCGGCGACGGTCGGCGCGGACTTCACACCGATCTCGACGAACCGCTCCACGCCCAGGCCGCCCGCGGCCTCCTCGGTGAAAAGCAGGTCCTGGGTTTCGATCCAACGCACGGGGCTGGCGAACTGCCAGGCCAGCAGCTCGATCAAGACGATGCGCGCCATCTCGTTCCGGCGCTCGGCCAGCCAGGTGTCGTAGTCGGCCAGGATCGCGTCGAGCGGCTCGGCGGGCACCAGATCGCGGATCTCCTGGATGAAGTCGCGGTCGAGGGTGAACGGGCGGGGCACCAGGTTCGGGATGTAGCGCCCGATGATGACGTCGGGATTCTTGTCGCGCGGCATGACGCGTTCCAGCGAGCGGCGGAACTCCGCCACCCCGACGCGCAGCACCCGCGAGTGGAAGGGCACGTCGATGCCGGGCACCAGGATGAACGAACGCTTGCCACCGGTGAGCTCGCGGCGCCGCTCCACCTCGGCCTCCAGCTCCTCGAGGCCGCGGACCGTGCCTGCGATCGCGTACTGCGAACCGCGCAGGTTGAAGTTCACGATCTCCAGGAATTCGCCGGTGCGCTCGGCGATTCCGGCCACGAAGCCGGGGACCTCGTCGTCGGGCAGGTCGATCTGCGACGGGCGGATGGCGGCCAGCCGGTAGTTCGAGCGGCCCAGCTCGTCGCGGGGCACAATGTCATGCATCTTCGAACCCCGGTGAAACACCGTCTCCAGCAACGCTTCCAGTTCGTAGATGCCGGTGACGCAGGCCAGCGCGGTGTACTCGCCGACCGAGTGGCCGCAGGCGATCGCGCCTTCGACGAAAGCGCCTTGCTCCCGCATCTCGGCGACCTGGGCCGCCGCGACGGTCGCCATCGCGACCTGGGTGAACTGCGTCAGGTACAGCACCCCCTCGGGGTGGTTGTAGTGCACGCCGCTGGCGATGATGCTGGTCGGGTTGTCGCGCACCACGTGCAGCACCGAGAAGCCCAGCGTGTCGCGGGTGAACTTGTCCGCCTTGTCCCACACCTTGCGGGCGGCCTTCGAGCGGGCGCGGACGTCCATGCCCATGCCCTTGTGCTGAATGCCCTGACCCGGGAAGGCGTACACCGTGTGCGGGGCGGCCAGGCGCGCCGTCGCCGACATCACCAGATCGGACCCGATGCGCGCCACGACCTCCAAAACCTCTGCACCCTGGTCGATTCCGACGCGCTCGACGCGGAAGTCGACCTCGTCGCCGGGACGCACCATGCCCAGGAATCGGGCGGTCCAGCCGATCAGCCGGGCCGGCGGGCGCGCCTGGCCGTCGGTGGCGGTCACCGCGTGCTGCGCCGCGGCCGACAACCACATCCCATGCACGATCGGCGATTCCAGGCCGGCCAGCAGGGCGGCCGCCCGGTCGGTGTGGATCGGGTTGTGGTCGCCGGACACCACCGCGAACGGTCGCATGTCGACCGGGGCGGTCAGCCGCACGTCGCGGCGGCGGCGGCGCGGGGTGTCGGTCGCGTTCTCCGACACCGCACCGCCGGCCCGCACCGGGTCGGTGAGCTCGGCGGCGCCGGTGCGACCGAGGATCACAAAGCGCTCGTCGAGACGGGCGATGGTCGCGCCGTCGGCGCCGGCGATCGTCACCGCGACCCTGACCACTCGGCCCATGTCGGTGTCGACGGCCGGGGAAGCCGTTGCGCTGATTGCCAATTCGGCCTCCACCTTGGGCAGCGCGCCGACCACATGGGCGGCGTGGTCCAGGTGCACGAGGCTCAGCAGGCCCTCGACGACCGGCACGCCGGCGTCGGTGACCGCCGAGCCGATCGCCGCGAAAACCGCGGGCCAGCACAGGCCGACGAGCGCGTCGGGCACGGTGGTGAGGCCGGGAGCGAGCGGCTCGCCGAACGTGGCGGTGACCCCGGTGTGGTCGGCGACCCGCTCGGGGTCCCAGTCCACCGTCACGGCGGCCGTGCCGTCGACGACCGCGGGCAGGAATTCCGGCCCGTCGACACCGGCGGCGATCGCCAGCACGGCGCGCATGGCGGTGGCGGCGTCCTCGGTGGACACCACGGGGGTGCCGCCGTCGACGGTGTTGGGCGGCAGGGTGAACGGGATGTCGATCCAGGTTCCAGAGATCGGGACGCTGAGCATCACCCGATCGCCGTCGACCTCGAGCCGCGCGCCGGTGAATGAGTGTGTGGCGCGGCGACTTTCGGGCCCGTCGTGCACGAGCCAATCGCCGGGGTCGGCGATCCGGTGGACCGGGTTGGTCGCGGTGCGGCCGGCCCACTGCACGTCGGGGGCGTCCAGCACGACGGCCAGCGGGCCGGTGACGTCCGGGCGGCCCAGCCGACGCGACGCGACGGCCCGGGGCCGCCCGTTGGAGGAGAGCACCTCGTCGATGGCGGCCTGCTCGAAGCGGTCCAGCAACTCACCGACCGGTTCGTCCATCCGGGTGATGCCGGCCACGGCCGCGGTGCCCGGGATGATGCACACCTGGTCGGCGTCGTAGCGGGCGTCGTGCGCCTGCCACAGCGAGTCGCTGCGCCACCAGCGCCGCACGTCCTTGTCGATGACCGGCACGAAGTTGACCGGCTTGCCCAGCGTCTTGCACAGGGTGACGAAGAAGGGGACGTCCGCCGGGTGCAGCTGCACGGTGTCGGCGTCGGGGTAGTGGGCAAGCAGCGCGGCGATCGCGTCGTCAGGCGTTTCCAGCAGGGCCGCATCGTTGAACAGCGTCTCGATGGGTCCGGAATCGTTTGCGTGCAAACGGGCTTCGGCGCGTTGCAGCATCTGCTGGAACCGGTCGCGCCAGGTGTCGGCCAGCCACGGGCTGCCCGGTGCGGCGGTGTCGGCGGTGGAGTTGCCCTCCCCGATGGCGAGCTCGACGTAGCGCTGCAGCCACTGCAGGTAGGTCATGTCGGCGACGTCGCCGAAGTACGGCTTGGCCGTGTTGGCCATCGCCGCGATGATCTCGTCGCGGCGAGCCGCGACGGCCTCCGCGTCACCGGCGACCTCGTCGAGGAGCCGCCCGCACCGCGAAGCGCTGTTGTCGATCTCGTGGATGTCGGCGCCCAGCTGGCTGCGGCTGGAAGCCATGCCGCCCACGGCTTTTCCGGCGCCCACCCACTGGTCGGTGCCCTGCGTCTCGACCAGCATCCGCTTGACCGACGGCGACGTGGTGGCCTCCTTGGCCGCCATCGCCGCGGTGCCCACCAGGATGCCGTCGATCGGCATCAGCGGGAAGCCGTACTCCTGCGCCCAGCGCCCGGACAGGTATTCGGCCGCCCGCTCGGGCGTGCCGATTCCACCGCCGACACAGACGGTGATGTTGGAGCGCGACCGCAGCTCGGAATACGTTGCCAGCAACAGGTCGTCGAGGT
>NZ_LZIX01000328.1:0-584 GCF_001666955.1 Mycobacterium sp. E735
TCAACAGGGACAACTGCCAACAGATCCTGGGTTTCTTCTGCCCCCACGCGTGACGGGCGCCGACCGCTGGGTGCCAATCGTCCCGATCCCTGGTCTAGGTTGATCGCGTGGCCGCAAACGCACACGAGACCGCCCGGCGGTTGCTGACGGTATGGTGCGCAGCCGTGGCCGCCGCGGGTCTGTTCGTCGCGTGGCGGATCGATGAGCGGGCGCAACCGTGTTGGAGTGTGCGGCAATTCATCGACTTCAACCGCGACGCGCAGGCCTCGTTGAAGGCGAAGACGCGGTTTGCGCCGCCGGGCTCCTACGAACAAAACTCGGTACCCAGTGACGCCGACTATCAGGCGTGGCTCGACGGCCTGCAGCGGCGAGCCAACCAGGTGACCGCGCCCGGGCTGTCGGCCCACGCGCAGCGAGCGGCAGCGCTGGCCCGTGAATTCATGACGGACGCGAACCGGATGAACGACGACCTAGGCAGACAAGACCCGCTGAAAACGGAACTGCCGCCATCGGCCAAAGCCGTGGCTCGGGCCAACCAGGAGTTCGGGGACGAGATGGCCACCCTGGCACGCGCATGCCCCAGC
>NZ_LZIX01000329.1:0-966 GCF_001666955.1 Mycobacterium sp. E735
CAGTCCGGCCAATTCGCCTTGCCAATAGCGCAACTGGCGAGCGATCACACTGTCCGGGTCGGACTCGTCTCCCAGCAGCTCCTGATGCCACAGCGTGTAGTCCACGTATTGCACCGGCAGTTCGGCCCAGTTCGGTATGAGCCCCGCGCATCGGCTTGCGTAGGCGACTCCGATGTCCCTGAACATGGGAGCCAGCGACCAACCGTCAAAGGCGATGTGGTGCAGCACAATCGCGAGCACATGCTCCGCGGGTCCCGTCGAATAGATCTGCGCGCGAATCGGGATCTCCGTCGCCAAATTGAATCGGTGGCTCGCGAGCGCGATCAACTCGCCCGCGACCTCTTGCTGATCGCCGAGCGGCACGACGGTGGTGTCGCCGCGCCGCCACATCCCCGGCTGGGCCGCCAACACCTGCTGGTACGGGACGCCGTCGACGTCCGGGAAGACGGTGCGCAACGACTCGTGGCGGCCGATCAGGTCATCGAGGGCCGCGGTCAGCGCCTCGACGTCCAACTCGCCGGTGATCCGGAAGGCGGTCGGCATGTTGTACGTCGCCACCCCGCCCTCGAACTGGTTGACGAACCACAAGCGGTTCTGGGCGAACGACAGGGGAATCTTCGCGGGACGCTCCCTGCGTCGCAACGGTTTCCGTCGAGTGCCTCCGGCGAGGCGGGGCGCCAACTCGGCGACGGTGGGGGCCTCGAACAGGGTGCGGACCGAGACGTCGGCGTCCAGGTCGGCGTTGACGGCGGCGATCAGGCGCATGGCCGACAACGAATCCCCGCCGAGGTCGAAGAAGGAGTCGTCGATGCTGATGCGGTCGAGGCCGAGGACTTCGGTGTAGATGGTGGTCAGGAGTTCTTCGATGGGGGTGGTGGGGGGGTGGTAGTGCTGGGAGACGAGTCCGACCCGGACAGTGTGATCGCTCGCCAGTTGCGCTATTGGCAAGGCGAATTGGCCCTTCTC
>NZ_LZIX01000330.1:0-36836 GCF_001666955.1 Mycobacterium sp. E735
CACCGGCTCGGTGATCGGCAGCAACGCGGCGCACATCGCCGTCGCGGTGGACGAGGCCGCCGAGACGTTCGTGGCCATCGCCGCCATCGACAACCTGGTCAAGGGCACCGGCGGCGCGGCCGTGCAGGCGATGAACTTGGCGCTGGGTTGGCCGGAGGCGCAAGGCCTTTCGGTGGTCGGGGTCGCGCCGTGACCCACACAGCCGAGGCGCGCTTGGTGCGCGAACAGGGCGTCACCGCGCCGGCCGGGTTCCGGGCCGCGGGGATCGCCGCCGGCATCAAGGCGTCGGGCAACCGCGACCTGGCCCTGGTCTTCAACGAGGGACCCGACTACGCGGCCGCCGGCGTGTTCACCCGCAACAAGGTCAAGGCCGCGCCGGTGCTGTGGACCCAGCAGGCGCTGACCACCGGCGCCTTGCGCGCGGTGATCCTCAACTCCGGCGGCGCCAACGCCTGCACCGGCCCGGGCGGCTTCCAGGACACCCATGCCACCGCCGAGGCGGTCGCGGCCGCATTGTCGGACTGGGGAACCGAGACCGGGGCCATCGAGGTCGCGGTGTGCTCCACCGGGCTGATCGGTGACCGGTTGCCGATGGACAAGGTGCTGGCCACGAACGTCTCGGCGGCCTCGTCCACCGCGACGGCGATGTGCGCCGCGTTGCTGCCGATCACCGAGCCGGTGCGGGGCAGCTGGCCCTCGGGCAGCAGGTAGACGAAAGGCTCCGCGTCGTACGCCTTTTCGTAGGCGGCGCGCAGCTGCGACAGCGGCGCGCGGGTGCGCGCGGTGCAGGTGGCCAGGATGCCGCGCGACGTCGGGATCAGCACCGGGGTGAACGACACGGTGACGTCGCGGTCGCTGACCGCCCGCAGGCCCTGGGCGATCTCGGGGGTGTGCCTATGCGCCCCCGCGATGTTGTAGGCGCGGGCGGACCCGATGACCTCGGAGCCCAGCAGGTCGGTCTTGGCGGCCCGGCCCGCACCCGAGGTGCCGCTGACGGCGACGACGGTGACGGCGGGCTCGATCAGGTCCTCGGCGACCGCGGGGAGCAGCGCCAGCAGCGCCGCGGTCGGGTAGCAGCCCGGCACCGCGATGCGGCGGGCGCCGCGCAGGCGGTCCCGCGCGCCCGGCAGCTCCGGCAGCCCGTAGGGCCAGCTGCCGGCGTGCGGGGACCCATAGAACCGCTCCCAGGCGGCGGCGTCGGTGAGCCGGAAGTCGGCGCCGCAGTCGATGATCACGGTGTCGGGGCCGAGCTGTTCGGCCAGCGCGGCCGAGTGCCCGTGCGGCAGGGCCAGGAACACCACGTGGTGGCCGGCGAGCACCGCGGGTTCGGTGGGCTCGACCACCCGCTGCGCCAGCGGCGTGAGATGCGGGTGGTGCTCGCCCAGCGGGCTGCCCGCGCTGGTCGCGGCGGTCAGCGACCCGATGACGAGGCGTCCGTCGGCGTAGGCCGGATGCCCCAGCAGCAGCCGCAGGATCTCACCGCCCGCATAGCCGCTGGCCCCGGCAACCGCCACCCTCAATACGTCGGCCATTCCGCCGATTCTGCATGGTTATGCAATGCTTTGCAAATCCATTACCAGGGGGTCAGGCCCGCAACTCGGCGCCGACCGCCTCGGCGGCGCGGCGCACCGCGGCGTCGCGGGCCGCGCTGGCGTCGTCCTCGGTCAGGGTGCGGTCCGGCGCCCGGAACCGCAGCGCGAAGGTCAGCGATTTGCGGTCCTCCCCGACCTGCGGGCCGGTGAAGACGTCGAAGAGTTGCAGGTCTTCCAGCAGCTCGCCGGCGCCCTCCCGGACGGCGTCGGCCACCGCCTGAGCCGGCACGTGCGCGGGCACCACCAGGCTGACGTCCTGGAAGACGGCCGGGAAGGGCGACACCCTGGGTGCGGGCAGCGCCTCGACGATCGGGATCGCGTCGAGGTCGAGCTCGACAGCGCAGGCGCCTTTGGGCAGTCCGGAGCGCTCGATGACCGCCGGGTGTAGCTGGCCGGCGTGGCCGACGACCGTCTCCCCGACGAGCACCTCGGCGCAGCGGCCGGGGTGCCACGGCAGGTGCTGGGCCGCCCGCAGGCTCACCTCGACCCCGCTGGCGCGGGCGATGATGCGGGCCGCCTCGAACGCGTCGGCGGCTTCGACCCGGCGGCCGGGACCCCACGGGCCGCGCCGCTCCCGCAGTCCCGCCAGCACCACGGCCACATGCTGCGGTTGCCGGGGCAACGAGGCGTCCAGCATGGCGACCTCTTCGTCGGTGGGCCGCCGGTGCACGGGGATCGGCTGGACGCCGCGGGTCTGCTCGGTCGGTTGCACAACCTGCGCCAGCGCGTACAACGCGACGTCCACCAGACCGCGGGACACGTTGCGCACCAACGCTTCCAGCAGCGCGGGCAGCAGTGTGGTCGCGAGGTGCGGGCGGTCGGCCTCCAGCGGGTTGAGCACCCGGGTGGTCGAGCGCCGGGGATCGTCGGCCGGCAGGCCCCACAGGTCGAACACGCCGGCGGGCAGGAACGGCGTCGGCAGGATCTCGACGTAGCCGGACTGGGCGAGCGATCTGCCGATGGCGCGGCGACGCTTCTGCCTCGCGGTGAGGCCCCGGCCCGCCGGAGCGGCGGGCAGCACCGACGGGATGGCTTCCAGCCCCTCCAGGCGCAGCACCTCCTCGACGAGGTCGGCGGGCTGCACCAGGTCGGGCCGCCAGCTCGGCGGCGTCACGATCAGCGTTTCGCCGTCATCGCTCACCGAGGCCCCGATCTGCGCCAGCCGCCGCGCCGCGGTGCCCGGCGGGTAGGCGACCCCGGCGACGCGGTCGGGCAGGTCGGCGGGGATCCGGATCGGCGGGAGCGACCAGTCGTCGGTCGGCGGCTCGCCCCGCCAATCGGTCAACTCGTCCGACACCGCTCCCCCGGCGATGTCGACGAGCAGCGCGGCGCAGCGGTCCAGGGCGGCGACCGAGATCGCCGGGTCCACCCCGCGTTCGTAGCGCCGGGCCGCCTCGCTGGGCAGGTGCAGACGGCGCTGCGTGCGCGAGACGGCGGCCGGGTCCCACACGGCGGCCTCCAGTAGCACGTTCGTGGAATCGGCGCGGACCTCGGTGCTCGCCGCGCCCATCACGCCGCCGATCGCCGCGGTCGCCCGGTCGTCGACGATGAGGACGTCGGCCGGATCGAGCCGGCGCTCGACGTCGTCGAGGGTGACGACGGTCTCGCCGGGGCGGGCGAACCGCACGCCGAGGCCCCCGGAGATGCGGTCGCGGTCGTGCGCGTGCATCGGGTGGCCGAGCTCGAGCATCACGTAGTTGGTGACGTCCACCGCCGGGGAGGCCGCGCGGATGCCGGCCAGCAACAGCCGCCGCTGCAGCCACCAGGGCGACACGGCGGCGGGGTCGATGCCGGTCACCGGGCGCAGGGCGAACCGGCGGACACCGGTTTCGGGCTGCACGGTCAACGGCCAGGCCTCGCCGTTGGCGGGCAACTGCTTCACGTCTGCGGGATCGACGAAGTCGAGGCCGTAGGCGCAGGCGATCTCGCGGGCCAGCCCGCGCACCGACATGCAGTAGCCGCGGTCGGGGGTGATCGCCAGGTGGAAGACCACGTCGTCCAACCCCAGCACCGCGGCGCCGTCGGCGCCCGGGTCGGCGGTGCCCGGCGGCAACACCAGGATGCCGGAATGGTCGGCGCCCAAACCCAATTCGGCCGCCGAGCAGATCATGCCGTCGGACTCGCGGCCGTAGGTCTTGCGCGCCGTAATGGCGAACCCGCCGGGCAGCGTGGTGCCCGGCAGCGCCACGACCACCAGGTCGCCGACGACGAAATTCGTTGCACCGCAAACGATATCGCGTGGCTCGGACTCGCCGACGTCGACCCGGCAGGCGCGGATCGGCTTCTTGAACCCGGTCAGCTCCTCGATGCCGGCCACCCGTCCGACGGTCAGCGGCCCGTCGACGGGGCCGAGCGTGACGACCTCCTCGACCTCGTGGCCGATGCCCACCAGCGTCTGTTCGAGGTCGGCGGGGGCGGCGTCCCAGTCCGGGGCGCCGGCTGCCACGATCTCCCGCAACCAGCTGTAGGGGATGCGCATCAGGCACCCACCCCGAAGGGCAGGGAGAACCGGACGTCGCCCTCGACCATGTCGCGCATGTCGGGGATGCCGTTGCGGAACTGCAGGGTGCGTTCCAGGCCCATCCCGAACGCGAACCCGGAGTACACCTCGGGGTCGATCCCCGCGGCCCGCAACACGTTCGGGTGCACCATGCCGCAGCCGCCCCATTCGACCCAGCCCGCGCCGCCCTTCTTGCCGACGAACCAGACGTCGACCTCGGCGGAGGGTTCGGTGAACGGGAAGAAGTGCGGCCGGATCCGGGTGCGGGCCTCGGGGCCGAACTCCGCGCGGGCGAACGCGTCGAGGGTGCCCCGCAGGTGCGCCATCGATAGCCCGCGATCCACCGCCAGCCCCTCGACCTGATGGAAGACGGGCGTATGGGTGGCGTCGAGTTCGTCGGTGCGAAACGTGCGGCCGATGGAGATGATGTACACCGGCAGCTCGTGAGCCAGCAGGGTGCGCACCTGCACCGGCGACGTGTGGGTGCGCAGCAGCTGCCGGGAATCGTCCGGCGCGATGTAGAACGTGTCCTGCTCGCTGCGCGCCGGGTGGTCGGCCGGGAAGTTCAGGGCGTCGAAGTTGAATTGTTCCGTCTCGACTTCGGGACCCTCGGCCAATTCCCAGCCCATCGCGACGAAGGTATCGGCGATGTGCTCGGCCAGCTGGGTGATCGGGTGCCGGGCGCCGACCGGTTGCCGGGTCGACGGCAGCGTGACGTCGATGCCCTCGGCGGCCAGCACCGCCGCATCGCGCTCGGCGCGCAACACCGCCAGCCGTTCGTCGTAGCTGCGCTGGGCCTCGGTCCGCGCGGAGTTGACCCGCTTGCCGGCGTCGGCGCGCTCGTCCTTGGGGACGCCGCCGAGCGCCTGCCGGGCCAGCGCCAGCGGCGAGCGGTCGCCGAGGTGCTCGGTCTTGACGCGTGCCAGCGCCTCGAGGTCGCCGGCGCGCGCGATCGCCTCCCGGGCGGCTTCGACCGCCTTGGCCAAGGCGTCCGGTGACAGGTCGACGGGCTGAGCACCCACGCGGCGACACTCTCCTTGCTGATGAGGGGCTGGGAGAAAGTTGCCCAGCGGCAAGTGCCGATCATAAGTGATCTGAGCACGCCGCTTGGCGCGTGCTTTGCGGGGATGACCGGCGGGCCGCCTAGCCCGCGGTGACCGGCTGCGGGCTGCGCAGCGCCTCGTCGTCCAGGGCCCCGCCGCGCGCGGTGGCGAACTGCACGAGCTTGTGGGCCGCCAGGGCGCCCAGGAGGCCGAACGCGGGCGCTCCGGCCATGGTCCCCCAGTGGTGGGCCAGCAGCAGGAAGCCGAAGCCCGACGAGGCGGCCAGCATCAGCATGCGCACCGGCGTCCAATGGATGGGCTGGCGGAAGCGGGCGGACACCAGCACGCCCAGGACCACGGCGATGGTGTGACCGGCGTCGGTGAAATCGCCGCCGATGATCGCCGACGCGATGCCGGCCGACACCCACCAGCCGACCCAGGCGGGGCGCCAGCGCTGGGGGATCACCGCAGTCATCGCGCCGAGCACGGCCAAGGCGCCGTAGCTCATCCCGACATCGCTGGCCCGGGTGATCGAGACCGGCATCCACTCGAACTCGACCGCCGCCGCCAGGGCCGCGGCCACCAGCAGCGTCGCGCCGATGTGTCCGATCAGGAACGCGACCACCAGCCGGATGGTGCGCAGGTGCAGCTCGCCGAGCGCGAGCAGGCAGGTGAGGAAGGGCAGCCAGAAGTAGAGCGGACCGGCGTCGACCACCAGCGCGCTGCCCAGCAGCGTGCCCACGTGGCCGTGGGCCAGGTTGTGCAGGTTGGTGCTGGCCCGCTCGACCAGCACGTCGTGCGCGTGCGGGCCGAGCGCCACGATGGCGCCGCTGACGGCAAGCAGCGCCGCCACGTACCCCACCGTGAACTGGACCCGGGCGAGCCGGGCAAGGATGCCCCCAAACATTGCATCCAGTATGTCGGCTAATTTGTTTCTGAAGTGTGATCGGACGCTGTCAACTCCCTATGAGTCCGCAAGCGATATATCGATAAATCCGCCGGGACTCCGGTCGTCTTCGGGGCGAAAACCGGTTTACGTGCACGTTTGGCGACGACACCCATCGCGTCCAATTCGCTCTGGGCGATCAGGTCGAGTGTCGAACCTGACACCATCACCCCGCCCTTGGTGGCCCGTTCCATCACCCGCGCGGCGATGTTGACGTCGACCCCGAGCCAGTCCGCCGCCATCCGCTGGGGCCGGCCGGTGTGGATCCCGACCCGCATCCGCGGCGTGTAGCCGGCCACCTCGACGGACTTCAACGCCTCTTTGGCCGCCAGCACCGCCCGCACCGCGACCGTCGGATCGCCGAACACCGCCATCAGCCCGTCGCCCATCCGTTTGACGATGTGGCCACCGGCGTCCAGCAGCGGCGGCTCGACGGCCCGAGCCACCTGCCGCAGCAGGGTGAGCGCCGCGTCGTCACCCGCCTGCAACGACCAGGACGAGAAGCCGACCAGGTCGGTGAACACCAGGGTGACCTCCGGGTTGGCCGGCCGCCGGGACACCGACTCGGTCAGCGCCTGCCATACCTGCAGCAGCCCGAGGCCGACCTCGCGCGACACCGCGTCGCGATCCCCCAGCAACCGGTCGGCGGCGCGCGCCGCGGCGCGGGGCCCACCGTCGCCGGCCGTTGAGAGCGGGTCACCGAACTCGGGATCGCCGGGCAGCAGTCGTCGGGCCCGGCGGATGAAGGCGACCGCGCCGGGGCTGCGGTTGCGGTTGTGCAACCACTGCGTCGCGTTGTGCACCGGGACCGAAGAGCGCCGCGGCGGATCGGGCGCCGTCAATTCCTCGGGCCCGCCCGAATCCGAATCGCGACGCGCGAGTTCCACCTGGCCAGGTTATTTCCTCGCGCGGGAGGCGGGCAATGAAGGGTCGCGCGGGTGTGGCGCAGCTCGCAACGCAGCCGCTGGTCACGACGGCGGCACGCCGCTGTCGACGGTCGATAACACCCGCGGGCACGCGCGGCCGAAATCGTAGACAACGCACGTTGTCAAAGTTATCGTGAGCGCAGGAGGCCGAGATGACTGCCATTCCAACGACATCCGACGATCCGCTGGGACCGGATTCCCTCACCTGGAAGTACTTCGGCGATCTCCGCACGGGAATGATGGGCGTGTGGATCGGCGCCATCCAGAACATGTATCCCGAGCTGGGCGCGGGCGTCGAGCAGCATTCGATCCTGCTCCGCGAGCCCCTGCAGCGGGTGGCCCGCTCGGTGTACCCGATCATGGGCGTCGTCTACGACGGTGACCGCGCGGCGGCGACCGGGCGGCAGATCAAGAGCTACCACCACACCATCAAGGGCGTCGACGCCTCCGGCCGCCGGTATCACGCCCTGAACCCGGAAACGTTCTACTGGGCGCACGCGACCTTCTTCATGCTGGTGATCAAGGTGGCCGAATACTTCTGCGGCGGCCTTACGGAGGCCGAGAAAAGGCAGCTGTTCGACGAGCACGTGCGGTGGTACCGGATGTATGGGATGAGCATGCGCCCGGTGCCCGGCTCCTGGGAGGAATTCTGCGAGTACTGGGAACGGGTCTGCCGCGACGAACTCGAGATCAACCAGGCGACGCTGGACATCTTCCAAATCCGGATCCCCAAACCGAAATTCGTGCTGATGCCCACGCCGATCTGGGACCAGATGTTCAAGCCGCTGGTCGCCGGCCAGCGCTGGATCGCGGCGGGCCTGTTCGAGCCGGCGGTGCGCGAGAAGGCGGGGATGCGCTGGACACCGGGCGACGAGGTGCTGCTGCGCCTGTTCGGCAAGCTCGTCGAGCTGGCCTTCCTGGCGGTCCCCGACGAGATCCGGCTGCACCCGCGCGCGCTGGCCGCCTACCGCCGGGCCGAGGGCCGGCTGCCCACCGACGCGCCCTTGGTGGAGGCGCCGACGTTCATGGCGCCGCCCCGCGACCGTCGCGGGCTGCCGATGCACTACTTCCCTCCCCATTCCCGCCCGGCTCTTCGCTCGCCCCTCGACCCGGCCAAGGCGCTGATGGAACGCGCCGGTTCGCTGGTGCACGGGACGCTGTCGCTGGCGGGTCTGCGGCCCGCCCGGGGACGCGTCAGGGCCGCCTGAACACCCCCAGCGCCTGCGCGCTCTGGTAGAGGCAGATCGCCGCGGCAGAGGCCACGTTCAGGCTCTCGGCCCCGCCGGCCATCGGGATGCGCATGCGGTGGTCGGCCGCCGCCGCGATTTCGCTTGGCAGGCCGTGGGATTCGGGCCCGAGCAGCCACGCCGTCGGCCTGCCGAGCAGATCGGCCGCCTCGTCCAGCCGCGTCTCGCCGTCGACCGTGGTGGCCAGCACCTGCAACCCCGCCTCGCGCAGGGCGCCCAGCGCCGCGGGGGCGTCGGGCTCGGCGACGACCGGGATCGAGAAGATGCTGCCGGTCGAGGCGCGCAGGCACTTGCCGTTGTACGGGTCCACGCTGTGCCCGCCGAGGATCACGGCGTCGGCCCCCATGGCGTCGGCGATGCGGATGACCGTGCCGGCGTTGCCGGGCTCGCCGATCCCGACGGCGACCGCGACCAGCCGGGGCGGGCCGGCCAGCACGTCGGCCAGCCGGGTCGACGGCATCTCGCACACCGCCACCAGCCCGGTGGGGGTGACGGTGTCCGACAGCGCCTTTGCCGCCCGCTCGGTGACCAGCTGGACCGAATCACCTTGCGCCGCAAGTAAACCCGCATACCTTTGCGCGGCGGCTTCGGTGACGAAGACGTCGCGGACCAGGCCGCGGGCGGCCGCGGCCTGGACCAGGTTGGGGCCCTCGGCCAGGAATCGGCCCGCCCGCCGCCGGCCGACGTGCCGATGCAGTTTGACCGCCGCGGCGACGCGGGCCGAACGTTCGGTCAGCAGGGGCTAGGCGGCCTCTCCGGAATCCGACGGGGCGTTCACGTCCTCGGGCAGCGCGGCCCGGGCGACGTCGACCAGCGCGGTGAACGCCGCGGGGTCGGTGATCGCGATGTCGGCGAGGTTCTTGCGGTCCACCTCCACCCCGGCGGCCTTCAAACCCTGGATCAGCCGGTTGTAGGTGATGTCGTTGGCGCGCGCCGCCGCATTGATCCGCGAGATCCACAGTTTCCGGAACTCGCCCTTGCGCGCGCGGCGGTCGCGGTAGGCGTAGTTCAACGAATGCAGTTGCTGCTCTTTGGCTTTGCGGTAGAGCCGCGAGCGCTGGCCGCGATAGCCCTTCGAGGCCTTCAGAATGCTGCGCCTCTTCTTTTGGGCGTTGACCGCCCGCTTCACGCGTGCCATGGGTGTTCCTACTCTCTAAGTAAATGGTCGGGTGCCGGCAGCGGCGCCGGCGCTCGGCTTCTTGTCGGTCAGCCGTTCAGCAGCTTGTTGACCCGCTTGGTGTCGTTGGCCGACACGGCGGTGCGGCCTTCCAGGCGTCGCGTCCGGGTGGACGGCTTGTGCTCGAACAGGTGCCGACGATTGGCTTTCTCGCGCAGGATCTTGCCGGTTCCGGTGCGCCGGAACCGCTTCGAAGCCCCGCTGTGGGTCTTGGCCTTGGGCATGTTTCCTCTGATTCTTCGTTTCGTGCCGGGTCAGTTGGGTGAAGGGTTGGTGTCGGCGCCCGCATCGGCGTCCGATGCCGCGCCCTCCCCGGGTCCTTCGGGGTGCCGCGCCCTGGCGCGGGTTTTCGCGCCGCGGTGCGGGGCCAGCACCATCGTCATGTTGCGGCCGTCCTGCTTGGCGGACGTCTCGACGAAGCCGTATTCGGCGACGTCCGCGCCCAGCCGCTGCAGCAGGCGGTAGCCCAGTTCGGGCCGCGACTGCTCACGTCCGCGGAACATGATGGTGACCTTCACCTTCGAACCCGCCTCCAGAAAGCGGATCACGTGACCCTTTTTGGTCTCGTAATCGTGATCGTCGATCTTGGGTCGCAGCTTCTGCTCTTTGACGACGGTCTGCTGCTGGTTCCGGCGGGATTCGCGCGCCTTTTGCGCCGCCTCGTATTTGAACTTGCCGTAGTCCATGATCTTGCAGACCGGGGGTCTGGCATTGGGGGCGACTTCGACAAGGTCGAGATCGGCGTCCGCAGCGACGCGCAGTGCGTCTTCGATGCGCACTATGCCTACCTGCTCTCCCCCGGGGCCGATCAATCTGACTTCAGGTACGCGGATGCGCTCGTTGACGCGGGTCTCAGTGCTGATGGGGCCTCCCTTGTTGGGCTTGTAGATATGCTGCGATCCACGGCCGGGTCTGGGTCGGGAGCCAGCGGCGGAAACACCACACCACCAGCAGAAAAGCCCTGCAATAGCAGGGCCCAATGCCGACCGATCGAGGCTTGCCAATGATCAAGCCGCCCGCGTCGCTCGCGGAACAGACATGCGCGATGCCTGTGACCGGACCGCCAAGCCTTGAAGAAATCTCGTGGCTCGCGGTGGGAGTGGGACTCCACTTACTGTTTCCTGGCCTTCGCCGGGATGGTCGCGATCGCCAGTTTAGCAGCCACGGGGCGGCATTTTGCACTTCGCCCCCGGCCCCGTCCGGCGCCGCTGCGCAACCGGACGAACTATTGCTAGCCACTCTTAGCGCTTCGCCAAGCTTTTCACGGATTGAGGGCATATCCTCGCGGTCTGTGACACTCGCTTCATCTCGTTCGGGGCGCCGTTCGGGGGCCCGCGGCCGGTCGCATTCCCGGTATCGCTGGGTACCGGCGGCGGCCGGGTGGATCGTGGGCGTCATCGCCACCGTCTCGTTGCTGGCCAGCGTGTCGCCGGCGCTCCGCTGGCTGATCAAGGTCCCCCGCGAGTTCATCAACGACTACCTGTTCAACTTCCCCGACACCAGCATCGCGTGGTCGTTCGTGCTGGCGTTGCTGGCCGCGGCCCTGACCGCGCGGAAACGGATCGCCTGGCTGGTGTTGCTGGGCCAGATGATCCTTGCCGCCGCGCTGAACGCCGCCGACATCGCCGCGGGCGACAACACCGCCGCCGAGACCTTCGGGGAGAACCTCGGGTTCGCGGTGCACATCGTCGCGATCGTGCTGCTGGTGCTGGCCTACCGGGAATTCTGGGCCAAGGTCAGGAAGGGCGCGCTGGTCAAGGCCGCCGCCGTGCTCGTCGCCGGCGACGTGATCGGCATCCTGGTGTCCTGGGGTCTGGTCGAGTTGTGGCCGGGAACGCTGGCCCGCCAGGACCGCCTGGGCTACGTCGCCAACCGGGTGGTCGGCTTCGCCCTGGCCGATCCGGACCTGTTCACCGGCAAGCCGCACGTGTTCCTCAACGCCATCTTCGGTCTGTTCGGCGCGCTGGCGCTGATCATGGCGACCATCGTGCTGTTTCAGTCCCAGCGGGCCGAGAACGCGCTGACGGGCGAGGACGAGTCGGCCATCCGCGGGCTGCTCGAGCTGTACGGCAAGAACGACTCGCTGGGCTACTTCGCGACCCGCCGCGACAAGTCGGTGGTGTTCGCGCCCAGCGGCCGCGCCGCGATCACCTACCGCGTCGAGGTCGGCGTGTGCCTGGCCAGCGGCGACCCGATCGGCGAGCCCCGGGCCTGGCCGCAGGCCATCGACGCCTGGCTGGGGCTGTGCCAGACCTACGGCTGGGCGCCGGGCGTGATGGGCGCCAGCACGCAGGGGGCGCGGGTGTACCGGGAAGCCGGGCTGAACGCGCTCGAGTTGGGCGACGAGGCGATCCTGCGGACCGCCGACTTCCGGCTGTCGGGTCCCGACATGCGCGGGGTGCGCCAAGCCGTGACCCGGGCCCGCCGGGCCGGGCTGACCGTGCGCATCCGGCGGCACCGGGACATCGCGGCCGAGGAGATGTCCGAGACCATCACCCGCGCCGACGCCTGGCGTGACACCCAGACCGAGCGCGGCTTTTCCATGGCGCTGGGCCGGCTCGGCGATCCCGCGGACGGGGATTGCCTGCTGGTCGAGGCGCTGGACCGGGACGGCGCCGTCGTGGCGATGCTGTCGCTGGTCCCGTGGGGGACCACGGGCGTCTCCCTGGACCTGATGCGGCGTTCCCCGCAATCGCCCAACGGCACCATCGAGCTCATGGTCAGCGAGCTCGCCTTGACCGCCGAAACCCTTGGCATCAGCCGGATTTCGCTGAACTTCGCGATGTTCCGCTCGGCGTTCGAGCAGGGCGCCCAGCTCGGCGCGGGCCCGGTCGCGCGATTGTGGCGGGGGCTGCTGCTGTTCTTCTCGCGGTGGTGGCAGCTGGAGACGCTGTACCGCTCGAACATGAAGTACCAACCCGAATGGGTGCCGCGCTACGCCTGCTACGAGGACGCGCGCCTGATCCCCCGGGTGGGCGTCGCCTCGGTGATCGCGGAGGGCTTCCTCGTGCTGCCCTTCACCCGACGCGACAGGGTGCACACCGGCCATCACCCCGCGGTGCCCGCCCGGCTGGCGGAATCGGGCCTGTTGCATCACGACGGATCGGCGCCCGACGTGAGCGAGCTGCAGCAGCGACGCGACGCCGTGGAACTGGAAGAGTCGAGGGCCCGCCTGCCCGAGCAGGTCCGGGTCCGGCTGGCCAAGCTGAAGATCCTGCGGCGCAAGGGCATTGACGCCTACCCGGTCGGCTCCCCGCCCAGCCACACGGTCTCGCGGGCGCTGGACGCGGACGACCAGGAGACCGTCTCGGTGTCGGGCCGGATCTTGCGGATTCGCGACTACGGCGGCGTGCTGTTCGCCCAGCTGCGGGACTGGTCGGGCGAATTGCAAATGCTGCTGGACAATTCGCGCCTGGAGCGGGGCCGCACCGCGGATTTCACCGCGGCGATCGATCTCGGCGACCTGGTCGAGATGACCGGGCACATGGGCTTCTCCAAGAACGGCACCCGTTCCCTGATCGTGCGCGACTGGCGGATGATCGGGAAGTGCCTGCGGCCGCTGCCGAACAAGTGGAACGGGCTGACCGACCCGGAGGCGCGGGTGCGGACGCGCTACGTGGACCTGGCGGTCAATCCCGAATCCCGCGAGCTGATCACGGCCCGCAGCAGCGTGCTGCGCTCCGTCCGGGAGACGTTGTTCGCCAAGGGTTTCATCGAGGTCGAGACGCCGATCCTGCAGCAGATCCACGGCGGGGCCACCGCCCGGCCGTTCGTCACCCACATCAACACCTACGACATGGACCTGTTCCTGCGCATCGCGCCGGAGCTCTACCTCAAGCGGCTGTGCGTCGGCGGCGTGGAGCGGGTTTTCGAGCTGGGCCGGGCCTTCCGCAACGAGGGCGTCGATTTCAGCCACAACCCGGAGTTCACGCTGCTGGAGGCGTACCAGGCGCACGCCGACTACACCGTCTGGATCGACGGCTGCCGCGAGCTCATCCAGAACGCCGCGCAGGCAGCCCACGGTGAGCAGACCGTTCTGCGGCCCCGGGGTGACGGCGCCGACGGCGGGCTGCATCCCGTCGACATCTCCGGGGACTGGCCGGTCAAGACGGTGCACGATGCGGTGTCCGAGGCGCTCGGGGAGCACATCGATCCCGACACGCCCCTGCCCGTGCTGCGCAAGCTTTCCGACGCCGCCCGGATCCCGTACCGCGCGCAGTGGGACGCCGGCGCCGTGGTGCTGGAGCTCTACGAGCATCTGGTGGAGGACCGCACCGAGGGACCGACCTTCTACATCGACTTCCCGACGTCCGTGTCGCCGCTGACCCGGCCGCACCGCAGCCGGCGCGGCGTCGCCGAGCGGTGGGACCTGGTGGCGTGGGGGGTCGAGCTGGGGACCGCCTACAGCGAGCTCACCGATCCGGTCGAGCAGCGCCGCCGCCTGCAGGAACAGTCGCTGCTGGCCGCCGGCGGCGACCCCGAGGCGATGGAGCTCGACGAGGACTTCCTGCAGGCCATGGAGTACGCGATGCCGCCCACCGGCGGGCTCGGCATGGGCATCGATCGGCTCGTCATGCTCATAACCGGCCGCAGCATCCGCGAGACGCTGCCATTCCCGCTGGCCAAGCCGCACTGACCCGGCCCACGACACGTGGGTGGCCGACGGCGAACATTCGGTGAATATGTTCCAGGCCGGTTAACAATCGATCACAATGAATGCCGTGACAGCGTCGACGACCAACGCCACGACGCAGTTGCTGGCAAGTAGTCACACGTCCCTGATGCACGGCTGGGTGCCCATCACCACCCAGGCGGTGGCCGCCGTGGTGCTGGCGCTGGCCGTCGGCTGGCGATCGCGCCGTTGGCGGACGGTGTGGCTGCCGGCGGCCGCATCGGCCGGCGCTGCCGTCGCCTACCTGACGCACTGGTACGTCGTCGACCGCGGCCTGTCCGACGAGCCCGCGCCGGCCGCGCTGTGGCTCTGGATCACGCTGACCGGCACGGCGGTCGCCGTGCTGATCCTCGGATGGCGCAGCGCCCGCGGCTGGCGGCGCGGCGCCGGGCTGCTGGCCATACCCCTGTGCGCGCTGTGCGCCGCCCTGGTGCTCAACCTCTGGGTCGGCTACTTCCCCACCGTGCAGGCGGCGTGGAACCAGCTCACCTCCGGCCCGCTGCCCGACCAGACCGACCCGGCCACCGTCACCGCGATGGTGGCCAAGCGGGCGCGGCCGCCGCACGGCAGCGTGGTTCCGGTGGTGATCCCCTCCGACGGTTCGCATTTCAAGCACCGGGGTGAGTTGGTTTACCTGCCGCCCGAATGGTTCACCAGCAGCCCGCCGCCGGCGCTGCCGACGGTCATGATGATCGGGGGCCAGTTCAACACCCCGGCGGACTGGACCCGGGCGGGCAACGCGGTCAAGACGATCGACGACTTCGCGGCCGCGCACAACGGCAAGGCCCCGGTGTTGGTGTTCGTCGACTCCGGCGGGGCCTTCAACAACGACACCGAGTGCGTCAACGGCGTCCGCGGCAACGCGGCCGACCACCTGACCAAAGACGTTGTGCCGTACCTGGTTTCCAAATTCGGCGTCAGTCGGGACCGGTCGAACTGGGGCGTCGCCGGCTGGTCGATGGGCGGGACCTGCGCCGTGGACCTGACCGTGATGCACCCCGACATGTTCAGTGCGTTCCTCGACGTCGCCGGCGACTTCTTCCCGAACGCCGGAAACAAGGCCCAGACCATCGCGCGGCTCTTCGGCGGAAACGCCGACGCCTGGGCCGCGTTCGACCCGACGACGGTGATCGGCCGGCACGGGCCGTACCGGGACGTGGCCGGCTGGTTCGCGATCTCCTCCGACGGGCCGCCCGCCGGGCGCCATGACCCGCTGATGACCGACAGCGGCGCGATTCGGCTCGCCGGCCGGGAGGCCGCCGCCGACCCCGGCAACCAGACGGCGGCCGCCTATTCGCTGTGCGCGCTCGGCCGTGCCAACGGCATCGACTGCGCGGTGCTGGCGCAGCCCGGCAAGCACGACTGGCCGTTCGCCGACCGGGCCTTCGCCGCCGCGCTGCCGTGGCTGGCCGGCCGGCTGGGCACGCCTGGGATTCCGCGGACCCCGTTGCCCGGCGCCGCCGCCCCGCCCGCGGCCGCCGCCCCGGTCGTTGTTCCGGCCGACCACTCCAGTCCCGCCCGGCGGTAGCCGCGGGTGCCTTCCATTGCCCGGGTTCGGCGCGCGATCTTTGCGCGGCACTGCAATCCGTGGAGCGCCTGGACCCGCTGGGCGAGCACCCCGCTGATCCTGGTGCCGCCGTGGACGCGGCGCTGGAGCCACGCGGCGTGGATCGCGCTGTGGCTGGCCGTGAACCCGTTCGTGTTCGGCGCGCCGGGTCACCAGCGGGCGTGGTCGACGCGGGCCATGCTGGGCGAGGAGCTGTGGATCGGCCGCCGCCCGCGCGATGGCGCGATGGCGGTCAGCGCGCTGACGTCGGTGGCCGCGGTCGTTGCCGTCGTGGCCGCCTGGCGCCGCCGGGCGCGGCCGGCGGCGATCGCCGCTGGGGTGCAGATGTCGTTGACGCTGGTGTACTGGCAGCAAATGGTGCGCTATTGGGAGCGGGAGCGGCGGGACCGGCCGGGGCTTCAGTAGCGTAACGACCATGCCCGACGAACCAACCCCACCCGACCCCGGATACGACAGCGCGGGTGTGCCCACGTTCGAGTCGGTGCGCGAGAAGATCGAGAATCGCTACGCGACGTCCTTGGGCGACGCGGAATTGGACGCCGACTCCCCCGAGGGCCGTTCCGTCGCCGAGCAATACGACGAGCGCGAGCGCGCCGCCGCCGAGCGGTTGGCCCAGATCCGCGAGTCGATGCGCGCGGACGAGGGCTAGGGAAGCGGCTTGGCGTCGGGGGGACGTCGATGAGTGAAACGCAGCCCGGTCCGCGGATCGGGAGCCGGTTCGGGCCATACCAGTTACGGCGACTGCTGGGTCGCGGCGGGATGGGCGAGGTCTACGAGGCATACGACACCGTCAAGGACCGCGTGGTGGCGCTGAAGCTGATGTCCGAGCAGGTGAGCTCCGATGACTCCTTTCGGCGGCGCATGCAACGCGAGGCCCGGACCGCGGGCCGGCTTCAGGAACCGCACATCGTGCCGATACACGATTTCGGCGAAATCGACGGTCAGGTGTTCATCGACATGCGCCTCATCGAGGGGCGTGACGTGGGGACGGTGCTCAGCCGCACCGGGCCGCTACCGCCCCCGCGCGCGGTCGCGATCGTCGAACAGGTCGCCGCCGCCCTCGATGCCGCGCACCGCGCCGGGGTCATCCATCGCGACATCAAGCCCGAGAACATCCTGCTCGGCGAGGGCGACTTCGCCTACCTGGTCGACTTCGGCATCGCCGCCGCGGCCACCGACGAGCGCGTGACCAAGACCGGCGCCGCGATCGGCAGCTGGAACTACATGGCACCCGAGCGATTCGGCAACGACGACCCCACCTACCGCGTCGACATCTACGCCCTCGCGTGCCTCCTTTTCGAATGCCTCACGGGCACAAGGCCTTTCCAGACCACCAGCCTCAGCAGCCTGATGGCCGCCCACCTGGTGGAGCCGGTGCCGCGCCCGAGCCTGCGCAATCCCGCCGTCCCGGCGGCGTTCGACGAGGTCGTCGCCCGCGGGATGGCCAAGGACCCGAACGACCGCTACCTGACCGCGGGCGATCTGGCGAAGGCGGCCCTGCACGCGCTGAGCACGCCGGACCAACGCGAGGCGACCGAGCTGATCCAGCACAGCCAACATTTCGCGCCGCCGCCGCGCGTGGAACCCTTTGCCGCCCAGCCCGCGCCGCAGCACCCGGCGTGGTTCGCGCCTCCGCCCGCCCCGCCGTGGGCACCGCCCGCGCCGCCGCGGCGCAGGCTGGGGCTCGTCATCGGCGCTCTCGCGCTCGTCGTCGCCGTCATCGCGGGCACCGGGGTGTGGTTGGCGGTCGACAAGTCCGGGGCGACGCAGCCCGACACCACGACCACCAGCGCCGCCGCCCCCCCGACGACGAGCGCGGTCACGACCAGCGCCACCCCCACAGTGGCTCCCGCGCAACTGGAATCGCTGCTGCTTCCGGTCGACCAGATCAACACCCTCGTCGGCACCACCGGCATCATCGTCGACCACAACGTGACGGAGATGACGGACCCGGGTCCCGGCAATACGCTGTCGGACGACAAGTGCCTCGGGGCGCTGATCGGTTTCCAGACCCGGACGTACAAGAGCAGCGGCTACACCGCGATGCTGGCCCAGCTGATGAAGAAGCCGCTGAGCAACCCGGCCTACGTCGTGGTCCAGGGCGCGGTGATCTTCGCGTCCGCCGACCAGGCCCGGGGATTCGTGAACGACCAGTGGAACCAATGGCGGGACTGCGGGGGGAAGACCGTGACCCAGCCCAGCGACAAAGCCCCATTCGAATGGACCTTCGGGCAGATCAGCGGCAATCCGCCCAACATCGCGCTGCAGCACACGTTGGCCAACAGCCCGGTGGTGTGCCAGCACGTCCTGGAGGCGGTGTCGAACGTGGTGCTCGACGTCAACGTCTGCGCACCGGGAACCATCAATCAGGCCAGGCAGATCGCCAACCAGATGGCGACCAAGATCCCCGGTTGACGGCGGTCAGGCGGTGACTTTGCGTCGCCGCTTCGGCCGCTGCGGCGGGGCGGCGCGGCCGATCACCTCGGCGAGGAATTTCCCGGTGTAGCTTTCCGGCACGGCGGCGATGTCCTCCGGGGTGCCCTCGGCGACAACGGTTCCGCCCTCGGCGCCGCCCTCGGGACCCATGTCGACGATCCAGTCGGACGTCTTGATGACGTCCAGGTTGTGCTCGATGACGATGACCGTGTTGCCCTTGTCCACCAGCCCGTTGATGACGGTGAGCAGCTTGCGGATGTCGTCGAAATGCAGCCCGGTGGTGGGCTCGTCGAGGATGTAGATGGTCCGCCCCGTCGAACGCTTCTGCAGCTCGGCGGCCAGCTTGACGCGCTGCGCCTCACCACCGGACAGCGTGGGGGCGGGCTGGCCCAGCCGGACGTAGCCCAGGCCGACGTCGACCAGCGTGCGCAGGTAACGGTGGATGCCGGTGATCGGCTCGAAAAACTCCGCCGCCTCCTCGATCGACATGTCCAGCACTTCGGAGATGGTTTTGCCCTTGTAGTGCACTTCCAGGGTTTCCCGGTTGTACCGTGCGCCGTGGCAGACCTCGCACGGGACGTACACGTCCGGCAGGAAGTTCATCTCGATCTTGATCGTGCCGTCACCCGTGCACGCCTCGCAGCGGCCGCCCTTGACGTTGAACGAGAACCGGCCCGGTTGGTAGCCACGGACTTTGGCCTCCGTGGTGGCCGCGAAGAGCGTGCGGATCTTGTCGAACACGCCGGTGTAGGTGGCCGGGTTGGACCGCGGCGTGCGACCGATCGGCGACTGGTCGACGCGGACCAGCTTGTCGAGGTGGTCCAGGCCCGTCACCCTGGTGTGCCGGCCCGGGACCAGCCGGGCGCCGTTGAGCCGGTTGGCCAGCACCGTGGCCAGGATGTCGTTGACCAGCGTCGACTTGCCCGATCCGGACACGCCGGTCACCGAGGTGAGCACCCCGAGCGGGAACGAGACGTCGATGCCGCGCAGGTTGTGCTCGCGCGCGCCCACCACGGTGAGCTGACGCTTGCGGTCTATCGGACGCCGGATCGCCGGCATCTCGATGGCCTCCTTGCCCGACAGGAAGGCCCCGGTGATCGACTCCGTGTTGGCCAGCAGCTCGGCGTAGGTGCCGCTGTGCACGATCTGGCCGCCGTGCTCACCGGCCCGCGGGCCGATGTCGACGATCCAGTCGGCGTGGGCGATGGTGTCCTCGTCGTGCTCGACGACGATCAGCGTGTTGCCCAAATCCCTTAGCCGCGTGAGTGTTTCGATGAGCCGACGGTTGTCGCGCTGGTGCAGCCCGATGGACGGCTCGTCGAGCACGTACAGGACACCCACCAGTCCGGACCCGATCTGGGTGGCCAGCCGGATGCGTTGGGCCTCACCGCCGGACAGCGTGGCCGCGGCGCGGGACAGCGACAGATAGTCCAGCCCCACGTCGAGCAGAAAGCCCAGCCGCGACTGGATCTCCTTGAGCACCTGCCCGGCGATCGCCTGCTCGCGGGGGCCCAGAGTCAGGGCGTTCAGGAAGTCCGAGCAGTCCGAGATCGACAGCTCGGACACCTCGGCGATGGACTTCTTGCCGTGCCGCCCCGCGGCCAGCGTCACCGCCAGGATCTCGGGCTTGAGCCGGGTGCCCTCGCACTCCGGGCAGGGCACGTCGCGCATGAAGCCCTCGTAGCGCTCCTTCATCTGCTCGGACTCGGTCTGCGCCATCTTGCGCTGCAGGAACGCCAGCACGCCCTCGAAATCGGCGTAGTAGGAACGGGTTCGGCCGTACCGGTTGCGGTAGCGCACGTGCACCTGGTGGTCGGAGCCCTCGAGAATCGCCTTGCGCGCCTTGGCCGGCAGCTTGCGCCAGGGCGTGTCGACGTCGAAGCCCAGCTCGTCGCCGAGGCCGGCCATCATCCGGGTGAAGTACTCCGCGGTGTGGCCCGTCGACCACGGCGCCACCGCGCCCTCGGCGAGCGTGCGCTCCGGATCGGGCACCACCAGGTCGGGGTCGACCTCCTTGCGGATGCCCAGGCCGGTGCACTCGGGGCAGGCGCCATAGGGCGAGTTGAACGAGAACGACCGCGGCTCGAGGTCGTCGACCGCCAGCGAGTGCCCGTTGGGGCAAGCCAGCTTCTCGGAGAACCGCTGCTCGCGGTTGTGCGCGTCGTGCTCGTGGTCGACGAACTCCAGCACCACGATGCCGTCGGCCAGGTTCAGTGCGGTCTCCACCGAGTCGGTGAGCCGCTGCTTGGCGCTGGCTTTGACGGTGAGGCGGTCGACCACCACCTCGATGTCGTGCTTCTCCTGCTTCTTCAGCTTGGGCGGGTCGGTCAGCGGGTGCACCACGCCGTCGACCCGGACCCGGCTGTAGCCCTGCGCGTTCAGCTTCTCGAACAGGTCGGCGAACTCGCCCTTGCGGGTGCGCACCACCGGGGCGAGCACCAGGAACCGGGTGCCCTCGGGCATCGCCAGCACCTGGTCGACGATTTGCTGGGGCGTCTGCCGGGCGATCCGCTCGCCGCAGACCGGGCAGTGCGGCGTGCCGGCGCGCGCGTAGAGCAGCCGGAGGTAGTCGTAGACCTCGGTGATCGTCCCGACCGTCGACCGCGGGTTGCGGTTGGTCGATTTCTGGTCGATCGACACCGCCGGGGAGAGGCCCTCGATGAAGTCGACGTCGGGCTTGTCCATCTGCCCCAGGAACTGGCGGGCGTAGGCCGAGAGCGACTCCACGTACCGGCGCTGACCCTCGGCGAAAATGGTGTCGAAAGCCAGCGACGATTTGCCCGATCCCGACAGCCCGGTGAAGACGATCAGCGCGTCGCGCGGCAGGTCGAGGTCGACGCCGCGCAGGTTGTGTTCGCGGGCGCCCTTGACGATCAGGCGGTCAGCCACGCTGCCTTCTTTCAGTGAATCTTTGACGTGCTGTAGCCGTAGATGCGCACGGCGCATTCCATGCTATGTGCCCATACCGACAAGCAACGTTTGACCAGTAACGTGGCCGCTATGACTGCCCTGGACGACAACTACACCGGACACGTCGACCCTGGTACCGCGGCCCGCCGGACCCTACCCGGCGCCACGATCCTAAAGGCGTCGGTGGGCCCCATGGACAACAATGCGTATTTGGTGACTTGTTCCGCCACGGGCGAAACGTTGTTGATCGACGCCGCCAACGACGCCGACGTCCTGATCGACCTGATCCGGCAGAACGCGCCCAAGGTGGCGCTGATCGTGACCAGCCATCAGCATTTCGACCACTGGCAGGCGCTTCAGGCCGTGGCCGAGGCCACCGGCGCACCGACCGCAGCCCACGAGATCGACGCCGAGCCGTTGCCGGTCAAACCGGATCGTTTGCTGGCCGACGGCGACACCGTCGAGATCGGCGAGCTGCAGTTCAAGGTCATCCACCTGCGCGGCCACACGCCCGGCTCCGTCGCGCTCGCCCTCGACGGGCCCGCGACGGGCGGGGTCACGCAGCTGTTCACCGGCGACTGCCTGTTCCCGGGCGGCGTCGGCAAGACGTGGCAGCCCGGCGATTTCACCCAGCTGCTCGACGACGTCACCACGCGGGTGTTCGACGTGTACGACGATTCAACCGTCATCTACCCCGGTCACGGTGACGACACGGTGCTGGGCGCCGAGCGTCCCCACCTGGCGGAATGGCGCGAGCGGGGCTGGTAGGGCGGCCCTGCGTTAGGACGTGGTGTGCACGATCAGCACGTCGACCTTGGCGCGACGTGAGACGTTGGCCGGCACCGATCCCAGCAACCGGCCGGCGATCGTGCTCAGGCCGACGTTTCCGACCACCAGCAGGTCGGCCTTCTCGTCCTCGGCGAGCTTGACCAGCGCGTCGACCGGCGCGCCCTCGATCGGGCGCTCCTCAACGTTCTTGGCCCCGGCCTTGTGCGCCCGCTCCTTGGCATCCTGCAGGATCGCGTAGATGGGCGCGGTGCCGGACACCTTGTAGCTCTCGTTGCGCAGGGCGTCCGCCGCCCGGGCGTCCTCATGCTGGGGCAGGTATGCCGACGCGACGAGCAGCTTGGCGTCCGGCCCCGCGATCTGCGCCGCCTTGTCTACCGCGCGCATTGACGAGTCCGAGCCGTCGGTTCCCACCACCACAGTCCGATAGGCGCCCATTTACCCTCCCTGATTCGGTTGGTCAGCCAACCCAAGAACACTATCGCGTTTGCCCGTTGCACAGGGAAGAGATTAGCGACACCACATGGCCGGGCGTGTCGACAATTTGCGGCGTCGCGCCGCGGCAACGGAGAATATCGCCGATGACAAAACATTCAAATGCTCTGGCCGGCGGCGGAAAGCGTTGCATAACGCCGCTTTTCGTGGAATGCGCACGGCGGGGTCGAATAGCCCGGGGCGGTATTGTGACCCGTCCCGGCGATTCCGCTTTACAGTGACAAGCATCATGTCAATGCCCACCGTCGAGCAGCGCGTCGCGGACCACGTCGAGGAGCCCGCACCCGCGCGTCCGCCCGGAAGATTGCTCGACTCGTGGGCCATCGCCGTCTTCGCGGCCGTCGTCAGCGGCGCCTGGGCCTGCAGGCCCTCGCTGTGGTTCGACGAGGGGGCGACCATCTCGGCCGCGGCGAGCCGGACTCTGGCCGAGCTGTGGCGCCTGCTGAGCCACATCGACGCCGTACACGGGCTGTATTACCTGCTGATGCACTGCTGGTTCGCCGTTTTTCCGCCGACCGAATTTTGGTCGCGGGCGCCCAGCGCCCTCGCGATCGGCGCCGCCGCCGCGGGTGTCACGGTGTTCACCAGACGGTTCTCCACCCGGCCGGTCGCGGTGTGCGCGGGCGTCGTGTTCGCCATCTTGCCGCGCACCACCTGGGCGGGCATGGAAGCGCGACCCTACGCCTTCGCGGCCGCCGCGGCGGTCTGGCTCACCGTATTGCTCGTCGCCGCCGTCCGGCGCAACAGACCGCGATTGTGGATTTGCTACGCGCTGGCGTTAATGCTGTCGATTTTGCTGAATCTGAACATGGTGCTGTTGGTGCCGGTTTATGCGGTAATGGTGCCTCTGCTGGCGCCCGAGAAAGCGCGCAAATCCCCGCTGATTTGGTGGGCGGGCAGCTCGACCGTCGCGGTCGCTGCCATGACGCCGTTCATGTTGTTCGCCCACGCCCAGGTTTGGCAGGTCAACTGGATCTACCCGGTCAGCTGGCATTACGCGTTCGACATCGTCCTGCGCCAGTATTTCGACCACAGCGTTCCGTTCGCGATCCTGTCCGCGGTCCTCGTCGTGGCGGCGATCGTCGCCCGGCTGGCGGGGGTCCGGCCACCGGCCGGCGACGTGCGCCGCCTGTTGATCGCCTGCTCGGCCTGGCTGGTCATTCCCACGGCGCTCGTGGTCGTCTATTCGGCCGTCAGCGAACCGATCTACTACCCGCGCTACCTGATCTTCACCGCGCCCGCGATGGCCGTCGTGCTGGCCGTGTGCATCGTCACGCTCGCCCGCAAACCCTGGCCGATCGCCGGTGTGGTGCTGGTCTGCGCCGTGGCCGCGGTGCCGAACTACCTGTTCGTCCAGCGGTGGCCGTACGCCAAGGAGGGCTGGGATTACAGCCAGGTCGCCGATCTGATCAGCTCGCACGCCGCCCCCGGTGACTGCCTGATGGTCGACAACACCGTGCCGTGGCGGCCCGGCCCGATCCGCGCCCTGCTGGCCACCCGACCGGCGGCCTTCCGGTCCCTGATCGACGTCGAACGGGGCGCGTACGGGCCGAAGGTCGGGTCGTTGTGGGACGGGCACGTCGCCGTGTGGCTCACCACCACAAAAATCAACAAATGCCCCGCGATCTGGACCATTACCAATAAGGAAACGTCGCTGCCCGACCACCAATCCGGGGCGTCATTGCCACCCGGGCCCGCATTCGGCCGCGCCCCGGCCTATCGATTCCCGAGTTACCTCGGGTTCCGCATTGTCGAACGCTGGCAGTTCCATTACTCGCAGGTGGTGAAGTCCACGCGCTGATTCGCGCTTTGCCGGCGGCATGAACCGCCATTTGTTGGGTAGTTGACGGGGTATGCAAAGCTCGCTGGCCGCATCGCTGCTGGGCGGCAACGTGCAGGGTCTCCGACACCTGGTCGAGCTGTTCGCCGCGTTCGGATTGACCGCGCTCATCGGCTTCGAACGCACCATCCAGGGCAAGAGCGCCGGGCTGCGGACGCAGACGATCGTCGGGACGTCGGCGGCGTTGATCATGCTGGTCAGCAAGTACGGCTTCGCCGACGTCCTGTCGCCCGGCGCGGTCGCACTGGACCCATCCCGCGTCGCGGCCCAAATCGTTTCCGGCGTCGGCTTTTTGGGGGCCGGCATCATCATCACCCGGCGTGGTGCCGTGCACGGGCTCACGACGGCGGCCGCGGTTTGGGAATCGGCCGCGGTCGGCATGGCGGTGGGCGCCGGCCTGCTGCTGCTCGCCAGCGCCGTCGTGGCCCTGCACTTCGTCAGCGCGCTCGTCTTCAAGGCGGTCGAGGGCCACCTGACGGCCCAGCTGCGGGGCACCGTCCGGGTGCAGATCATCTACGAGAACGGCCGCGGCATGCTGCGGGAGGTGCTGCGCATCTGCGGGCAGCAGAACTGGCAGCTCACCGAGCTCGACGCGGACGCGCACGACATCGACGACGGCGAGGTGCGGGTGGCGATGACGTTGTCCGGCACCAGGATCGCGAGCGCGCGACAGGTGTTGGGCGACGTCGACGGGGTGGTGGCCGTCTTCCAGGCCGACGACGACCCGGACTGACGCCGCCGCTAGTCAGCTGACGGGTTGCACCTGGCGCGGGCGGGTCGCGCCGTAGGACACCGCCACCCCGGCCGCGCAGAGCGCGGTGAACACCGTGAACAGCCAGTGCGCCGCCATCCCGTCGCCGCCCTTGGCGGTGTTCACCACCACGCCGGCCAGACCCGCGGCGATGGCCGCGGAGATCAGCTGGACGGTGTTGATCGCCGCCGAGGCGGCGCCGCCTTCGGCCGGGTCGTCGACCGAGGACATCGCGCGCGCCGACAGATGCGGCCAGGCCATCCCGATCCCGGTGCCCGCCACCAGCAGCGCGATCGCCCACAGCGCGGCCGTCCACGGGGACGTGTCCCCGCGGCGGGCGACCGCGGCCAGGGCCAGGCCGGAGGCGGCCACGATCGGTGCCGCCACGATGACCCGCGCGATCGTGCGGGGGCTCTCGAGGGACGCGCTGAGGATCTCGCTGACCGTCCAGCCCAGCGCCAGCGCGGCCCCCAGGAATCCGGCCGCTATCGGGGTCAGGTGCGCCAGCCGCTGGCCGAACAGGGGCACGTAGGTGTTCACCATCGCGGCGCCCATCAGCGCGCCCATGGTCAGATAGATCCACTTCAGTGGGCCGGGGCCGAAGACGCTGGGCGGCAAGATCGCCGCGTGCGTCCGCCAATCGACGAGCACGAATGCTCCCACCAGGGCGACGCCGACGGCGAGCAGGGCGAACGTCGCCAGCGTGTTGCTCGGAATCTGGGCGACGCTGACCGCCAGCGCGGCGGCACCGATCAGCAGCAGCGACCGCACCGGGACCTTCATCGGCGCCACGACGGGCGTGTGCTCGACGCGGGCCAGCGCGACGGGCACCAGCAGGCCCATCAGGGCGGTCAGCACCGCCATCGCCACGAAGGCCCACCGCCACAGGCCCAGCTGGGCGAACAGGCCGCCCGTCGTCGGGCCGACCACCGTCGCCACGCCCCACATCGCCGACACCAGCGCCGAGCCGCGCGTCCACAGCATGCGCGGAAGAGCGGAATTGATCAGCGCGTACCCGAGGCCGGCCAGCAGCCCGCCTGCGACACCCTGCAGGGCGCGCCCGGCTATCAGAACCTCCATGTTGGGCGCCGCCGCGCAAACCAGGCTGGAGGTGCCGAACACGGCGAGACCGGTCAGGTAGCACGAGCGCGCCCCGACGCGCAGCAGCATCGGATTGACCATCGCGGCCGCCACCACCGACCCGACGAGGTACAGGGTCGTGACCCAGGCGTAGAGCCGGCTGCCGCCGATTTCGGCGATGGTGTTCGGCAACAAGCTGGTGGTCAGGAACTCGTTCGTGGCGTAAAGACACACCCCACCCGCCAGCAGGATGGAGGTCCTCAGATACCTGGCGCCCAGCAGCTGGCGCCAGCCGCCAGTCGCGGTCGCGGTGTCGGTCACCCTTCTACCGTATGGGGTGCCTCAGGGGTGCAAATCGGAGATGCGCTGCCAGCAAACTCATTTCAGGCCGGCGGCGTCCATCCCCCGCAGTTCCTTCTTCAGGTCGGCGATCTCGTCGCGGAAGCGCGCGGCCAGCTCGAACTGCAGGTCCCGCGCGGCGGCCATCATCTGCTCGGTGAGGTCCTTGATCAGGTCGGCCAATTCGGCGCGCGGCATGCTGGTCGTGTCGCGGCCCTCGAAGACCCCGGCACTGACGGCGCGGCCCGGTTCGCCCTGGGCGCGCCGGCCCCGGGAGGAGTTGCGGCCGGACCCGCCGACCCCCACCGTTTCCGTGTCGTCGGCCTCGCGATAGACCTGGTCGAGGATGTCGGCGATCTTCTTGCGCAGCGGCTGCGGGTCGATGCCGTGGGCCTCGTTGTAGGCGATCTGCTTGGCCCGCCGCCGTTCGGTCTCGTCAATCGCCTCTTTCATCGAGTCGGTGATCGAGTCCGCGTACATGTGCACTTCGCCGGAGACGTTGCGGGCTGCGCGGCCGATGGTCTGGATCAGGCTGCGCGAGGACCGCAGGAAGCCCTCCTTGTCGGCGTCCAGGATCGCCACCAGCGAGACCTCGGGGAGGTCCAGGCCCTCGCGGAGCAGGTTGATGCCGACGAGCACGTCGTAGTCCCCCAGCCGCAGCTGGCGCAGCAGTTCCACCCGGCGCAGCGTGTCGACCTCGGAGTGCAGATAGCGCACCCGGATGCCCATCTCCAGCAGGTAATCGGTGAGGTCCTCGGCCATCTTCTTGGTCAGCGTGGTGACCAGCACCCGCTCGTCGGCGTCGGTGCGCTTGCGGATCTCCCCGATCAGGTCGTCGATCTGCCCCTTGGTGGGCTTGACCACCACCTTCGGGTCCACCAGGCCGGTCGGCCGGATGACCTGCTCGACGAACTCGCCGCCGGCCTGGCTCAGCTCGTAGGGGCCCGGGGTGGCCGACAGGTACACCGTCTGCCCGATCCGGTTGGCGAACTCCTCCCAGGTCAGCGGGCGGTTGTCGCACGCCGACGGCAGCCGGAACCCGTACTCGACCAGGTTGCGCTTGCGGGACATGTCGCCCTCGTACATCCCGCCGATCTGCGGCACCGTGACGTGCGACTCGTCGATGACCAGCAGAAAATCCTCGGGGAAGTAGTCGAGCAGGGTCGCCGGGGGCGAGCCGGGGCCGCGGCCGTCGATGTGGCGCGAGTAGTTCTCGATGCCCGAGCAGAAGCCGACCTGGCGCATCATCTCGATGTCGTAGTTGGTGCGCATGCGCAGCCGCTGCGCCTCCAGCAGCTTGCCCTGGCCCTCCAGCTCGGCCAGCCGCTGCGCCAGCTCCTCCTCGATAGTCGAGATCGCATGGGCCATCCGCTCCGGACCGGCGACGTAGTGGGTGGCCGGGAAGATCCGCAGCGAGTCGACCTGGCGGATCACGTCGCCGGTCAGCGGGTGCAGGTAGTACAACGCCTCGATCTCGTCGCCGAAGAACTCGATGCGCACCGCCAGCTCTTCGTAGGACGGGATGATCTCGACCGTGTCGCCGCGCACCCGGAACGAGCCCCGGGTGAAGGACAGGTCGTTGCGGGTGTACTGCACGTCGACCAGCAACCGCAGCAACGCGTCGCGGGGCACCTCGGTGCCGACGCTGAGTTCCACGGAGCGGTCCAGGTACGACTGCGGGGTGCCCAGGCCGTAGATGCACGACACCGAGGCCACCACGACCACGTCGCGCCGGGAGAGCAGCGACGACGTCGCGGAGTGCCGCAGCCGCTCCACGTCGTCGTTGATCGAGCTGTCCTTCTCGATGTAGGTGTCGGTCTGGGCGATGTACGCCTCCGGCTGGTAGTAGTCGTAGTACGAGACGAAGTACTCGACCGCGTTGTGCGGCAACATCTCTCGCAGCTCGTTGGCAAGCTGGGCGGCCAGCGTCTTGTTCGGCGCCATGACCAGCGTGGGCCGTTGCAGCCGCTCGATGAGCCAGGCGGTGGTGGCCGACTTCCCGGTACCGGTGGCGCCGAGCAACACCACGTCGCGCTCGCCCGCCCGGATGCGGCGTTCCAGCTCGTCGATTGCGGCCGGCTGGTCGCCGGCGGGCGCGTGCGGGCTGACGACCTCGAAGTGGCCGCCGACGCGCACGACCTCGTCGACCGCGCGGTATTCCGAATGTGCGACTACGGGATGTTCCGTGGCGAAAGCCATGCCACCAGGTTAGAACCGCGCACCGACAAGTGTCGCGGAGCCGGCGTCAGGCAGCCCTCTGACCAGGCCATTGCGCTCAGAGCGGATTGCCGTATCGACGGGGCTGCGGGGCGGGCCCGCTCTCGCCCCTTCTGGGATTGAGCGGCCGGGATCGGTTCGATGGGGTGCACCGACACGCCTCAGGGATGCTTGATGGCCGTGCCGGGAGGCCTTCGCCCGGGCAGCCGAACCACCAAATAGTGTCCGGCTCGCCCGGCCCGCCAAGAGACGAGGAGGGCTGGTTCTCCTCGAAATCGAGCAGATAGTAGTAGAGCACCGCCTCGTCCAAGTTCGGCCACGGGGCGGGGTCGATGATTGACTCCCTGGTGTTGCGGGCCAGTCCCCAAATTCTGTCCGACGGTGGCGCCGCGTACACCAGGTACATCATCGGCCCATCGGTCCACGCGTGGGAGACCAGATAGGGGTTGCTACGCCTGCTGTTCTCGAAGTCGATATGGCGCAACAATTTCCGCAGCACATCAGCGGCAAACTGCACTTCAGCGTCGTCGGCGTCAAGCGGTGGGCGCACCATTGTTCCGACCTCCTCTAGTCAGTCAACGCGCCGGGGCCCGCCACGTCCTTCACACGAGTGCCGGCTTAAGGACAACACGATTCTGGAACGTGATAGCGCTGGTGATATCAAATCCGAAGGTCACCTATTGGTCCGGACACGCACTACCCCACCGGACGGGTCCACGTCCGCGTGACGGGATCGCACTGCAAGAGGTAGCCGTCGTTGGAGGTGGTCATGGCGAACACCGAGGTGCCAGGCCGGTCGCATGAACTGCCGGAGGCGTGCACGCCCATCGTGATCGGTGCCTTGGCCCAGCTGTTGCCCTCGCAGACGATCTGCTCGCTGTTGGTCGGGTCGTAGGCCAGCTTGCCGACGTCGCCGCACACCGCGCCGAGCACGGGCGGCGCCGGGGCGGCGGCCGCCGTCGACGTGGCGACGGCCTCCGCGGGGTCGCCCAGGTTGACCCCGGCGGGCGCGTCGCCGACCCGGGTGGCCACCACCGGCACCCGCACCACCGCGCCCTGCGCGCCACACTCGTTGGTCTGCACGGTCTCCGTCACCGTGCCGCGCAGGGTGCCGTCGGCCTGCGGGGCCAGCGACCACGCCAGCGTCTCCTGCTGGGTCGCCTTGGCCTGGGAGTTGGGCGGCGTGCAGTCCATCCGTTCCTGCTGCGGCGCGCCCTGCCAGTAGCCGCCGACGAAGTGCAGCGTGTCCGTCGGGCCGCTCGCAGTCTGGTGGGTCGCGTTGTCCAGCCGGGCGCCGGTGGCCGCGCAGCCGTTCGTGGTGCACCCGGAGCGGAAGGCCCACCAGCCGGTGGCAGGGCCGTCGTGGCGGATCGCGACGCCGTTGGTGGTCCGCTTGCCCTGGTCGTAGTCCAGCCGATAGCTGCCGGAGAGCGTCGGCCCCCCGGACCTCGCGGGCGCCGGGACGGACGGTTTCGACGCGAGCGTCGGGCTGGCGGGTGGGGTGTCCGGCTCGAACGAGTACAGGACCGACCAGGTGGCGGCCACGGCGATCAGCATCGCGCACAACAGCCCGACCGCCCATCGCGTCCGCGCCGAGAACCGGTGGTTCATCGCGGCGAGGGCGGCGCGGGGGCCGTTGCGCGGCGGCGTGGTCACGGTGGTGCGGGCCCGGGCGCGCGGGCCGGCCTCCGCCACGTCGTCGCAGCGCTCGCCGACGGCGGCCGCGAACGCGCGGCACCGCTCGAAACGGTCCTCGGGTTGTTTCGCGAGGGCCTTGCGGAACGCCTCGTCCAGATGCGCCAGCTCCGGGCGGTAATCGCTGAGGCGGGGCGGCTCTTCGTGCAGGTGCTGGCTGATCACCGCGATCGGATTCGAATGCTGGAACGGCGGCGCTCCAGTGAGCAGGTGGAAAGCCGTTGCGGCCAAGGCGTATTGGTCCGCCCGGCCGTCGATGTTGGATCCCGTCAACTGTTCCGGCGCGGCGTAGGCCACCGTTCCCACCGCGACATTGGTCTCGGTGATCCCGCTGATGTCGCCGAGGTGACGCGCGACGCCGAAGTCCGCCAACAGGATTCGGCGTTCACCATCATCCGGATGGGTGAGCAGGATGTTCGCCGGTTTCACGTCGCGGTGCAGCAGCCCGCGGTCGTGGGCGTAGTCGAGGGCCCCCGCGACAGCCTGGACGATCGCGCACACCTCACCGACCGGCATCCCGTCGGGGTAGCGCTCCTTCACCAGCCGGGAGGCGTCGGTGCCCTCGACGTAATCCATGGAAATCCAGAGGTGACCGTTGAATTCGCCGCGGTCGTGCACGCCGACGATGTGGGGATGCCACAACGTCGCGGCCAGATCCGCCTCGCGGTTGAACCTTTCACGGAACTCCGGATCGGCGGTGACCGCTTCCGCAAGAACCTTGATGACGTCGCGACGCGGCAACCGGGGATGCAGCGCCAGGTACACCTCGGCCATGCCCCCGGCGCCCAGCTGGCGCAGGATCGTGTAGCCGGCGAAGGGTGCCCCGCTGGAGATCGACAGGCGGGCACCGTCGGCCTCCGCGGGGCGCTCCTCGGGCTCCGCGTTCGGGCTCGAACTGATCGGCGGGATGCGGCGAAACAGCTGGGCGATGGTGACCGCGGGCAACGACTGAAATCCCGCGCGCAGGGCGGCACGGGCCTCCCGCGGGTTGCTCAGCAGCCGCCGCCCGGCGCCGATGCGCCGGGTAGTCCCCTTGTCGTCATCCATCTGCCGCCTCGCCCCCTCGTCGTTTGGACCCCGGCGTCGCAACCTGACACGGCGCGCACTGCCTCGGGCACATGCATCGCGATTGAGCCTCGCTTCACCTCGGCGTTCCAGCCGGCACGACGATGTGCCCGGCGCGCCCGGAAACAGACCTCCCCTTCCGTTCAGATCATGCCGGACCGCGGTAGGGGCTTCGTCTCAGCGAGCTATGAAACGGCTATGAGTCGCCGCTTCGACACATAGCCAAATCACAGGCGGTCCCAATAGAGACCACTCACCGCGCGCACCGATACTTGAATGGTGACTCGACCCGCCCCGCCCATCCTGACGATTCGGCACGACGGGTCCCAACGATCCTTCGCGGCCGGCCACGAGGTGGTCGTCGGCCGCGACACCGAGGCCGACGTGCGCATCCCCGATCCCCGGATTTCGCGCGCCCACCTGATCCTGCGTTTCGACCAGGGCCGGTGGCTGGCAATCGACAACGGCTCGCTGAACGGGACCTATCTCAACGGCTACCGGATGCCGGTCATCGATGTCCACGACGGCCAGACCATTCACGTCGGCAACCCGCGGGGACCGCGCCTGACCTTCGCCGTCGGGCCGCAGCAGGGTTATACCGACCGCCCGGGCCGGACCCGCCCGGGTCCGGAGGCCGGGCCGCCGACGCTGGCCTGGTCCGCGCTGCCGGAGCAGCAAACGAATCCGACCCGTCCGCCGCGGCCAGCGACACCCGGGCCGCCGGCCGCGCGCCCGAATTCCCCGGTCCGCCAGCCTGTTCCACCGCCCCGGCAGGCGCCGCCGCGGCCGCGGCCACGGGGCACACCGCCCGCGGAACGGACCGTCGTGCACGCGGGGAAGCCACAGGCGGGGTCGACGCCGCCGGCCGAACTCACCGTGGTCGACGCGAAGACGGCCGACGTGTCCAACCTCGCGACGCGCTTTGTGAAGTTGCTCTCGCCGCGCTCGTCGGCGGCCGCGGGCACCCCGGGCGCCATGACGATCGGGCGCGCCGCGGAGAGCGACATCGTGGTCTCCGACGTGCTGGCCTCACGTCAGCACGCCACGTTGGTGCAGACGCCGCTGGGCACCGAGATCCGGGACAACAGCATCAACGGGACCTTCGTCAACGGCACCCGGGTCGGGTCGGCCATCCTGTCCGACGACGACGTCGTCACCATCGGCAATGTCGACCTCGTTTTCCGCGGCGGCACCCTGACCAAGCGCAGCGAGGCCGAGACCCGCACCGGCGGGCTCGAGGTGCGCAACGTCAACTACGTCGTCGACGGCGGCAAACAACTGCTGGACGAGATCTCGCTGATCGCGCGACCCGGAACGCTGACCGCCGTGATCGGCGGGTCGGGCGCCGGGAAGAGCACCCTGGCCAGGCTGATCGCCGGCTACACCACTCCCAGTTCGGGCTCGGTCACGTTCGAGGGCCACGACATTCACGCCGAATACGCGTCGTTGCGCAGCCGCATCGGCATGGTCCCGCAGGACGACGTGGTGCACCGGCAGCTGACCATCAACCAGGCGCTCGGCTACGCCGCCGAGCTGCGGCTGCCGCCCGACACCAGCAAATCCGACCGGGCGAAGGTCGTCGCGCAGGTCCTCGACGAACTGGACCTGACCAAGCACGCCGACACCCGGGTGGACAAGCTGTCCGGCGGTCAGCGCAAACGCGCGTCGGTGGCCCTCGAGCTGCTCACCGGCCCGTCGCTGCTGATCCTCGACGAGCCGACCTCCGGCCTGGACCCGGCGCTCGACCACCAGGTCATGACGATGCTGCGGCAGCTGGCCGACGCCGGCCGGGTGGTGATCGTGGTGACGCACATGCTGTCCTACCTCGACACCTGCGACCAGCTGCTGCTGGTGGCCCCGGGCGGCAAGACGGCCTACTGCGGCCCGCCCGACCGCATCGGTGCGGCGATGGGCACCACCAACTGGGCCAAGATCTTCACCAAGGTGGGCGCCGATCCCGAGGAGGCCAACCGGCGCTTCCTCGAGCAGCGTGACGCCGAGAAGCGGCCGCAGAAACTGTTGCCGGACAAGGCGGACGAGCCGGGCGCCCTGGGCGAACCGGTGCACACCAGTGTGCGGCGCCAGATTTCGACGGTCGCCCGAAGGCAGATCCGCCTGGTCGTCGCCGACCGCGCCTATTTCATCTTCCTGGCGCTGTTGCCGTTCATCTTGGGTTCGCTGTCGCTGACGGTTCCGGGCGGCAACGGATTTCATCTGCCCGGCACGAACGCCGGGACACCGGACGAGGCGGCGCAGATCCTGGCGCTGCTGATGCCGGCCGCGGCGTTCATGGGCACCGCGCTGACGATCCGCGACCTGGTCGGCGAACGCCCGATCTTTCAGCGCGAGCAGGCGGTCGGGTTGTCGACGACGGCCTACCTGCTCGCGAAGACCGCGGTGTTCTGCGGCTTTGCCGTCCTGCAGTCGGCCATCATCACCGCGATCGTGGTGATCGGCAAGAGCGCGCCGACACGCGGCGGCGTCCTGCTCGGCCACTCGACCGCCGGGGCGACGGTCGAGCTGTTCGCCACCGTCGCGGCGACGTGTGTCGCCTCGGCGATTCTCGGCCTGGCGATCTCGTCGCTGGTCCGCTCCAGCGAGCAGATCATGCCGCTGTTCGTGGTGACGGTGATGGCCCAGTTGGTGCTCTGCGGCGGCATGGTTCCCGTGACCGGCCGGCTGGGACTGGACCAGCTCTCCTTCGCGATGCCCGCGCGCTGGGGCTACGCCGCGGCCGCGTCGACGGTGGATCTGCGGCACCTGGTGCCCGATTCGCTGCTGTCCCAGGACCGGTTCTGGCAGCACACGCCGAAGGTGTGGCTGCTGGACATGGGCATGCTGGCGGCGTTGTCGCTCTTCTACGCCGGCTTCGTGCGGTGGAGAATCCGCTTACGCCGATAGGCCGGCGCGGCCCTAGATTTGCTCCGCACCGCCGTCGACGAAGATCTCGCTGCCGGTCATGAAGCTGCTCTCGTCCGACGCGAGGAAAAGCACCGCCGCGGCGACCTCCTCGGGCCTGCCCAGGCGGCCCATCGGCACCTTGGCCGCCTCGCCTTCTCGCAACTCCTGCTCCCGCCCGGCCGGCGCCAGCCCCAAAAGCCCCGGCGTCTCGACCGGTCCGGGAACGATGGTGTTGACCCGGATCCCGCGGCCCACGAGTTCGGCGGCCCAGGTCCGCCCGAACGAGCGGATCGCCGCCTTGGTCGCCGCGTACACGCTGAACGCGGGGGTGCCGTTGTAGGCGGCGGTCGAGCCGGTCAGCACGATCGACGACCCGCGGTTGAGCAGCGGCAGCATGGCTTGCACGGTGAACAGCGTGCCGCCCACGTTGGTCATGAACGTGGACGTGAAGTGTTCGACCGAAATGTCGCCCAGTGCCGCGAATTCTCCGCCGCCCGCGTTGGCGAAGAGCACGTCGAGGCCCGCTCCGCGGGAGGCGACGACGTCGGCGACGGCGGCCACGTCGTCAAGGTTGGCCACGTCAGCGCGGACGCCCGTCGCCCGTTCACCGATCGAGGCCACGGCGGCGTCGATGGTCTGCTGGTTGCGCCCGGTCAGGATGACGTGGGCGCCCGCGTCGGCCAGCCGCTGCGCGGCCGCCAGCCCGATGCCCGAATTCCCGCCGGTGACCAGGGCTGTCTTTCCGCTGAGGTCGCTCATTGTGACTAGAGTAGGTGCATCCATCCGCCCAAGCACGAGACGTTCGACCTGATCGCCCGCACCAACACCGATCCCAAGGGCATCGTGCGGGACGTGGACGACTATGCGGTTCACCCGTGGGGCCTCTACGTGGCCCGGCCCACCCCCGGCCGCGCCCAGTTCCATTACCTCGAATCCTGGCTGCTGCCCTCGCTCGGCTTGCGCGCCACCGTCTTTCACTTCAACCCGGGCCACGAGCGCGATCACGACTACTACCTCGACGTGGGCGAATACACGCCGGGGCCCGAGGTGTGGCGTTCGGAGGACCACTACCTCGACATCGAAGTCCGCACCGGCGACGGCGCGGACCTGGCCGACGTCGACGAGCTGCTGGACGCCGTCCGGCACGGCCTGTTGACCCCGGAGGTCGCCGAGCTGGCGGTGCGGCGCGCCGTGGACGCCGTTGCGGGGTTGGCCCGCAACGGCTATGACCTCTCCCGCTGGTTGGTCGGCCATGGGATGGAGCTGACGTGGCGCCAGACGTAGCCGCGCTGCCCGACGAACCGGTGCCCGACTGGCGATCCCCCACGCTGGCGACCCTGACCGACAGGCGGTTCTCCGATCCGCGCTGGATCTTCGAGCGCAAGTTCGACGGGATGCGCTGTCTGGCGTTCCGCGACGGCGACCGGGTGCGGATGTTGTCGCGAAACCGACAGCCGCTCAACGGAACCTACCCGGAACTCGTCGATGCGCTTGCCGCCCAGCGCGCGACGCGCTTCGTGGTCGACGGCGAGGTGGTGCGGGAGAGCGGCGCCTGAGCGCTTGGTCCCCCGATTGCGCTGGGCGTAATGTCAGCGACTATGAGCTGCACCGGTAGCAGGCTCCTGCCGATCACCGCGGTGACCCTCATCGCCGTTGGCTCCCAGCTGAGCCCGGCGACCGCGCGGGCGGACCTGCACAACATCACCTATCGCGCCCGGATCGATGCGCTGACGACCGGGAGCCAGGCCACGTTCGTCATCAACGGCGGCCAGACCAACACCACCAACCTGCCCTCCATGCCGGGCAACGTGTTCGAGGCCAACACGGTGCTGCCCGATCCCCAGCAGGCCGGGATGCGGATAGTGCTGCATTTCCCCTACGCGGCGAACGTGCACTGCGAAATCGACGTCGACGACGCGGTTTTCACCCAGGCCGACCAATTCGTCAAACCGGCGCCCGGAAACTCCGACCCCAACAGCGGGGCGCTGCAGTGCGGCGGACCGCTACCCGCCTGAGTTCGATTCGCCGACTCCACGCGGGATCCCGCGGACCTTCAGGACATCGAACACCAGATCGTCGACCTGCTCACCGGCTGTCCATCAGCGCCTGCAGATCGGCGATCGAGCGCAACGTGTCGTTGAGGTGGGTGCAGGTGCTGGTGCCGACGAATTCGCCGCGGACGCGGTCGCGCAACTCGGCGAGAGTCATACCGCGGATGCGGGACGCGCTACCGATCGCTCCGGGGCATTCCTGCCACGGCAACACTCGCACCTCGGCGTTCACCCCGGTGATGACGCGCGTCGAGGTGTCGATCGTGCCGGCGACCGTGTACTCGTGCACGATCGTCTCGACCAGGTCGTCGTCCACGTGAGAGTCGCGGAAGTGGGAATGGAAGCGCGCCGACCCGGAGTCGCTGTCCGCCAGATCCAGCCGCCGGTACCTGCGCATCCCGCGCGCTCGGAGTGGTTCCACTTCGTGTAGTCCGCTCAGCGGCGGCGCCACCGGACCGCGGCCCGTCGGGATGACATCGTGCCGCCGGGTGAATGCGATCAGCGACGCGTCCGGTGCGAAACCTGCGCAGATCCCGGCCATTCGGTCGGCGATGCCCAGTGGCATCTTCTCTTCGACGCCCTCGACGATCGCCGCGTATT